>CAIUZK010000012.1 GCA_903903635.1 uncultured Bacteroidota bacterium | reverse complement strand
GCGAAGGCATGTTTTATGAGGCATGCCCGCAAGGGCACGAGCGCAGCTCTATCTGCGAATAATGAATTATTTAAAGACTTTTGCAACGAAATAAAAATGGAATAGAACGAGTAAGATGGAGGGAGTTATTTTGTCAACGTTCCTTACGCATAAAAATTGTAACATGCTGAAAATAAGCCAGTTGCAATTTTAAAACCTTCCGGTTTCCGGAAACTTCCGGAAGTAAACCAGAAGTTTATAGCCCAAAACCAGAAGTAAAACCAGAAGCAACCGGAAGTATAATCAGAAGTTTTATGAAGCAAACCAGAAGCTGGAAATGCTTTCCATATTTGTGCGCTAAATCAATGAAAAAGTAATTATATTTAATGAAAGTATCTGTAAGGCAGCTTGCAGATACTTTCTTCTAAAAATTAGTTTATGAAAAAAACAATTTTCTTTGTTTTCATTTCCACGATTTGTGCCATTAATACCTATTCCCAAATCATCACCACCATCGCGGGCTTGGGTGGCATGGGATATAGTGGCGATGGAGGGCCTGCCACAGCGGCGCAGTTTTATGCCCCTAATGTCGTGGCTGTAGATAAAATCGGCAATATATTTGTAGGTGATGATAATGGCACCGTTCGGAAAATAAATACTTCTGGAATTATCAGCACTTTTGCAGGCATTGCCGACTCATTTGGCTATAATGGGGATGGGATACCTGCAACGTCAGCCAAAATATCAAGTGCATACGGTATTGCCTTTGACAAAAAAAACAACTTGTATTTTACCGATTTTTCAAATTACAGATTACGAAAAATTGACTCCGCCGGAATCATTACAACGTTTGCAGGTACTGGTTCAGCCACTTCATCTGGTGATGGTGGGCCTGCAACGGCAGCAGGCCTGGGCCAGGTATATGGTATTTGTTTTGATACTATCGGCAACCTGTATATTTCTGCTCAATTTGACGTGCGAAAGATAGATACACACGGCATTATTACACGTTATGCTGGCAACGGTACATCCGGTTTTAGCGGCGATGGTGGCATGGCTACAAATGCCCAACTGGGTGTTCCATTTGGCTTAGCAATAGATATGAATCAGAATCTTTATATCGCAGATGCTGGTAATAGGGTACGTAAGATAAGCAGTAGTGGTATTATCACCACAATAGCAGGTACTGGATTGGATGGCTATACTGGGGATGGAGTTCCTGCTACTTCAGCAGAAATATATTATGTCCATAATATTTTTCTGGATAGATGTGGTAACCTATATATAGCCGATTTTTTTAACAACAGAGTAAGAATGATAAATGGGGCAGGCATAATCAATACCATAGCAGGCAACGGAACAGCGGGCAATAGCGGAGATGGAGGGCCCGCTACAGCAGCAATGATAGCAAGCCCTATAGGGGTCTGGCTAGACAGCACAGGCAGTATATATATAGCAGCACAAATTAGTCGCAACATACGCTACATACATATGGATAGCTGCAGAAATACCACAGATGTGGGCACACAAATTATTGCGGAGACTAAGCTCCATGTGTTTCCCAATCCGGCAGCGGGGGTATTTAGTATAAATCTTTCCTCGCCCACCAATGAACCTGCGGAGGTGGTAATAACCAACATGATGGGAACAACAATCAAGGTATTTACCACCACCACTAATAAAGAAAATGAACTGAATCTGAATGTAGCGCCGGGTATGTATATAGTAACTGCAACTACAGAAAATGGGAGATGGATGGATAAGGTGCTGGTGGAATAGTTTTTGGTACATGGCGAGTCTTCGCTAACGCACAGAAGCCACGCATCGAGCATCTCGGCCACGACCTAACCGGCCGTAAAGTAGCAGGAGGTAACTTAGCAAATGGCAGCTCACAAATCAACGTTCGCAGCTTGTCACCCGGGTCCTATATCATTAAAGTTTACGATGGACAAACTTTGATTGGTAATGGAAAGTTTGCAAAAAAATAATTATATTTATTGAAAGCAACTGTAGGGCAACCGCAGTTGCTTTCTCCTAAAAATTGGTTTATGAAAAAAACTTTGTTTTTTAGTTTATTGTACGTCTTATACATGTGTAATTGCAATTCCCAAGTCATAACCACCATTGCAGGCACAGGTTTTGGTGGCTACAGTGGTGATGGTGGGCCGGCTACCTCAGCGAAATTATATTTTCCAAATTTCGTAGCTGTTGATAAAATAGGTAATATATTTGTAGGTGATCAGAATGCCACAGTTCGTAAAATAAGTACTTCGGGCATTATCAGCACTTTTGCCGGCATTGCCGACTCTGCTGGGTACAATGGAGATAATATCCCTGCAACTGCAGCAAAACTGACTCTTATTTATGGCATCGCATTTGACAAACACAATAATGTTTATATCTCAGACTTTAGTAATTACAGGATCAGGAAAGTAGATGCGGCAGGGATCATTACCACTTTTGCCGGCAATGGCTCAGTTACGCCATCAGGTAAGGGCGGTCCAGCCACGGCCGCAGGACTGGGGACTGTAAGGGGTATATGTTTTGATACCGCAGGTAATCTATATATTGCCGGAATAGAAGAGATTCTTAAAGTGGATACGAGCGGCATTATTACCCGCTATGCTGGAACCGGTTCTGTTGGATTTAGTGGTGATGGGGGGCCTGCAACCAATGCACAACTTTGGACACCTTCTGGGGTAATCATGGACATGAAATGTAATCTCTATATTGGAGACATCGGAAATTATAGAATACGCATGGTAAATAGTTCAGGTGTTATAGCTACTATTGCAGGGACAGGCATATTGGGCTACAGTGGTGATGGCGGGCCTGCCACTGTAGCACGTATAGATAATGCTAAGAACGTTTTTCCTGATAGATGTGGCAACCTATATATTGCTGATTATTTCAACAATGTAATTAGAAAGATAGATGGAGCGGGGCGGATAAGCACTATAGCAGGCACAGGGGTGCCGGGCTATAGTGGTGATGGCGGGCCCTCCACAGCTGCAATGATATCAAGGCCTCTATCTGTCTGGCTGGATAGTGCAGGAAGCATTTATATTGCGGCTCAAGGGAACCACAGTATACGCTATATACATATGGATAGCTGCAGAAATACTGCAGAGGTAGGCAGACAAACTATTGCGGAGACTAAGCTCCATGTGTTTCCCAATCCGGCAGTGGGGGTATTTAGTATAAATCTTGCTTCGCCCACCAATGAACCTGCGGAGGTGGTAATAACCAACATGATGGGAACAACAATCAAGGTATTTACCACCACCACAAATAATGAAACAGAGTTGAACCTGAAAGTAGCTGTAGGTATGTATATAGTAACTGCAACTACAGAAAATGGGAGATGGATGGATAAGGTGCTGGTGGAATAGTATTGGTACATGGTGAGTCTCTTAGCAATTTGCCCAGTTTGTAACTGGAATTTATATACTCTGCTAATCATATCTTCTTTCACCCGCCATAGCTCTTTTCAAGCGAAGGAGGGGTAAAACTCATTGAAAAAACCTCCAATTTAGCCACTTACGAAAATTACAAGGCACTGATAACATATATCCCACTAATCACCAATCAATTAGCCCCGAAAAAAAATCTATGATAGACCGTATACGGTACATGACAGTACGAAAAACGTACTATCATAGAAAGTCCTTTTATCAGAATCAATTCTTTAAAATAATTTTGGCGCACGCATATCAACAAATGCAACATATCCCTATGTCTGATAAAAAAGCAACAGCCCGCATCATGTATGTGGTAGAAGGTAATACCCGGAAACAGATAGCCCTCGCAGTGGGAGTCACCGAACGCACCGTTTTTACCTGGATCCATCAGCACGCCTGGAAAAAACTCAAAACCGCCACGCTACAGGCACCCGTTACTATCCTCGAAAACCCATTCCGTAACTCCCCCAAAAACCACTTAATCCCGATAATTACGCATAAAAATTGTAACGCACTGAAAATAAACAAGTTGCAATTTTAAAAACTTCCGGTTTCCGGAAACTTCCGGAAGCAAACCAGAAGTTTATAGCCCAAAACCAGAAGTAAAACCAGAAGCAACCGGAAGTATAACCAGAAGTTTTATGATGCAAACCAGAAGCTGAAAATGCTTTCCATATTTGTGCGCTAAATCAATGAATTCACTAAGGAACGATGACTAAAATCTATCAAAATGCATGAACTTAATTTTGTCCCCCCCTGCAGTCTCCGCTTTCCCGCGCGACTCCTGAATCAGAGTTCTTATCATGGTTTTTATACCCTTCGCGAGTTGCGCCCGAGTCCTCGCTAACGCACAGAAGCCACGCTTCGAGAGACTCGGCCGCGACTTCAAACTGCGACTACAGAAAAAGGAAGATGGGTGGAAAAGAAAATTTGTAGTCCCCCCAGCGTGATTTTGAAAATCGCAACTCATTGATAATAACATACTTTTATCCTGAAACGCTGCAATGTGGGTTAAGCCGCTGTAGATTCTGTGGCGGCTTTTTTAGGGTATATAATAGGAAGTAAATCCAACGGTTGTATTTATCGCTGCTTTGTGGCCTTTTTCGAAAATAGCGTAGATGGATGAACCGCTGCCGCTCATGGAAGCATAGATGGCGCCTGAAAGGTATAGCTGCTGCTTGATATCGGAGAGGGCCGGATGTTGCTGAAATACGGGTTGCTCGAAATCGTTGGTGATTTTATCCTTCCACTGATCAATGGGTAAAAGCGGCAGTTGCATGAGATTGAATGGCGCGGGTGCCGGAGTGATCATGGCAAATGCCCCGGCGGTGGACACATGCACCTGCGGACAAATGACCTGTATGCTATAATCAGAAAGATCGAGCGTTAGACCAGTCGTTTTTTCACCTCTGCCTGTGGCAAACTGCGGAGTATTATAGATGAAGAAAGGGCAATCGCTGCCCAATTGCAGCGCCAGTCCGGCCAGGTCGGGTTTAGAAAGGCCAAGGCTGAAAAAATCATTCAGCAACAGCAGCATGTAGGCCCCATTGGCTGAGCCGCCACCCAGGCCGGCGCCCATGGGTATAGTTTTATGGAGGTAGATATCCAGACCGGCTATGACAGTGGGGAACTTTGCTTTGAGCAGGTTGTATGCCTTTAGAACAAGATTGTCGGATGCACTACCCTGCACCGGCAGGCCGCTCATATGAAGCTGACTGGTAGTGGCTGGGACTATTTCGAGCACATCGTGCAAAACCATGCCTGAAGAAGCTGTGGCAGCCGGAGATGAAACCGGATAGAAAACAGTTTCGAGATCATGGTACCCATCTGCGCGTTTACGGGTTACATATAATCCGAGGTTGATCTTACAATTTGGGAAGCAAAGCATACAAAGGGTGAAATTATGTGTATTTTTGAAAAAAAGTATCAGGCAAGAGTTGTATTGCCGGATAAATAGAAGGTGATTTAACATGTAGTGGTGAAGAGTAGATTATGAAAGAGGTAATAAGGCTTAATAACATACGGAAGAGCTACTACTTAGGTAAGCAGGAACTGCCTGTGCTTAAGGGTATAAATCTGCTTATCAGTGAGAATGAGTATGTGGCGCTAATGGGGCCGTCGGGGTCGGGAAAATCGACGTTGATGAACATATTGGGGTGCCTGGATACGCCATCGCAGGGCGAGTACATTCTTAACGGAAAGAATGTGAGCAATATGATAGATGACCAGCTTGCTGATGTGCGGAATATGGAGATAGGATTTGTGTTTCAGCAGTTTAACCTGCTGCCGAGGCTTACTGCATGGGAGAATGTTGCCTTGCCGCTGATATATGCAGGCGTGGGTAAAAAAGACAGGGAAGAACGTGCAAGGGCCATGCTGCAAAAAGTAGGGCTGAGTGAAAGAGCGCACCATAAACCCAATGAGCTATCTGGCGGGCAAAGCCAGCGTGTGGCTATAGCCAGGGCGCTGATCAATAATCCATCGTTGCTGCTGGCGGATGAGCCTACAGGAAACCTGGACAGCAAAACATCGGTGGAGATCATGGAACTGTTCGGGAAGATACATGAGCAGGGTAATACCGTTGTGCTGGTAACACATGAGGAGGATATAGCCAAGTATACTCACCGGGTAATAAGGATAAGAGATGGTGTAGTAGAGACCGATGCAAACCAGAAAGCTGTGAGCTTTTAAAAGGGAAAAAATACACTCAGAAAGTCATTTAACCAGCATTAAATATAATTGTGCCGTAAAAGCGGATTTGTAGTTATGTTCAAGATATATACAAAGACAGGAGATAAAGGTGGTACCAGCCTGATAGGTGGTGTACGGGTTCCCAAAAGCCATATACGCATTGATAGTTATGGCACTGTAGATGAACTGAATTCGTATCTGGGCATGGTGAGTGATCTTGGCGCCAATGAAAGTATAAGTGCGGCCATACGTGAAATACAGGACCGTCTTTTTACCATAGGATCGGCATTGGCGACCAACCCTGATGGGGATGTAAAAATGAAATTGCCGGATCTGCATGAAGCGGATGTGGCCTGGCTGGAAGAGCAGATAGATGAGATGAACCTGGCGCTGCCGGAGATGCGCTCGTTTATATTGCCCGGAGGTAACCTGGCTTCATCTACCTGCCATGTGGCAAGGTGTGTGTGCAGGCGTGCAGAGCGCATATGCGTAGCCATGCAGGAGCAGGAGGAATTTGTGCCACCGTTGATAATAGTGTATCTAAACAGGTTATCGGATTACCTTTTTGTACTGGCCAGGTATCTGAGTCATATCAGCAATGCCCCGGAAATTGCGTGGCGGGCAAGGCTATAAAACAGAAAAGCAGGAACCGTGAGATTCCTGCTTTTCTGTTTTATAAAGTAATATTTACCGTTATTAATGCCACCACTTTGGTGTGCGTGTTTTAACCTTGTAATAGAAGGTAATGGTTATGGTAGAATACTTATCGGTAAAGGTTGGATTGCCTCTCATATTGCCGGCAACATTCTGCTGAGAAAGGCCATACCAGTAGCCTTTATCAGCAACCAGCTCGGCTGTTTGAGCGTCTTTTACAGAAAGATGAGCTGAGAAATCGGCAGGGCTGATATATTTTCCGCTAACACCATCAAGGTATTTGGTGAATGTATACCTGAACATATATTCGATACCCAGATTAAGGTGCTGGCCGAGATCCCAACGGTAGCCGATAACCAATGGAATAGCAGGCTGCCACAAAGAATAAGTGGGAGGAAACCCGGCGCCGAAGCCCTGACCTTCAAGATGCAGATCGTAGGTTTTTACCCATGAAGGGCTTGCCGCGATTGTGCTGTAAGGTGTAAAATGGAAATAAGAAATACCTAAGCCGATAAATGGTTGTCCTCTCCTGAAGGCGTTTTTGCTTTCAGGATTCATTCTCATGGGTAATAACTCCATAAGAAGAGTACCTTCAAACATGATATCTTTAGCATTCTGGGCCCGGGCATACCTCTGGTAGGGATCGGAGCCCTGAGTAGTTGCTTTTTTAACCAGGTCGTAGTTCCATTTATCAGTAGCGTAAAGAGAGCCGTAGTTCAACTGGCCGCGGATACCGAAACAAGGATGCACATTGTACCTGCCAAACATACCCCCCATAAAGGTAACCTTATCGAAATACTTGCTGTTAGTATAATGGTCAACAAATGACTGAGTGCCAACATTGCCCCAAAGATCGCTCATACCCACATTCATACCAACGGACCAACCGTCTGGTTCAACATAGGTTCTGTGTGCATCTTGTGCTTGAGATGTATAGCCTGATGCCATACAAATACATAGCACCAATGAGTTAAGGATAAACCTGGCCTGCATGTACGGAAATTTTGAGGATGAAGATATAAATTATTTTCCTTTAAACGCAGCTTTTCTTTTTTCCAAAAACGAATTTACCCCTTCCTGCATGTCTTCGGTAGAAAAACACTCGCCAAAACGGGTGATTTCGTTATCAAAGCCAAGCGGATCGCATTTTGCAGCATCATTAACGCAAGCAATGACTTTGGCAACTGCCAGAGGGGCTTTGGTGTGTATTTTCTGGAGGATTTCCTTTGCTTTAGGCAACAGTTCTTCAAGAGTAACGACATAATTGACCAAACCAAGAGATTTAGCATCTTCAGCGCCCACCATATCGGCGGTCATTGCCAGCTCCATTGCTTTGCCTTTTCCAACCAGTTGTGTAAGCCTTTGTGTGCCGCCGTAGCCGGGAATTAGTCCGAGGTTTACTTCAGGCTGACCGAATTTAGCATTAGCACTGGCGATCCTGAAATGGCAGGCCATAGCCAGTTCGCAACCACCACCCAAAGAAAAACCATTAACTGCAGCAACAACCGGTTTTGGGCAGTTTTCAATTTTACTGAAAACCTTATCCTGGCCCAATTTGGCGAGATGTGCGCCGCCAGCGGCATCGAGCGTCTGGAACTCACTGATATCGGCGCCGGCAACAAATGCTTTTTCGCCAGCACCGGTAATAATAATCGATTTAACATCTGCATTGGTATAAGCTTCATCGAGCGCATTGCTGAGATCGGCTATCACATCCTTGTTCAATGCATTCATTTTATCAGGACGATTCACTGTAATGATGAGCGTACCCTTTTCAATTTCTGTAAGTAAAGTCTGATACATTTTAACTGTATTTTATATGTGTGTAATTGAGATTTCTATATGATATATTTAAAGCAGATCTTTTCTGTGTTCATGAACCCAGGATGAGATATATGCAGCAATTTCGCCGGTTGGGGCGCTAGGGGCAAATAAACGCCCTACACCCATGTCCATCAATTGAGCCATATCTTCTTCGGGAATGATGCCGCCACCGGTGAGGAGAACATTATTAAGCCCTTTTTCTTTCATGATCTGAAGGACTCTTGGGAAAACGGTCATATGGGCGCCGCTCAAAATACTGATTCCTATAGCATCCACATCTTCCTGTAAAGCTGTGTTGACAACCATTTCAGGAGTTTGCCGGAGGCCGGTATAAATTACTTCCATACCTGCATCCCTGAGGGAAGTGGCTACCACTTTTGCACCTCTGTCGTGCCCGTCGAGTCCTACTTTGGCGACAAGTACTCTAACAGGGCGATTATTAACATTACTCATTTATCCGGATTGGGGTGTAAAAGTAATGATTTATAGCGCGTTTACATAGGGAAATGAAATAAAACAGGAATGCAAACCAGGTAAGTAAAAAGATAAAACTGTCGGGAATTTTGGATATGAATATAAAATCAATCATCTATTTGTCCGGATTTGGTAAGATGAGGAGCGGAAACAGGTCGTAGGATAAATACTGTTTTTATCTAACAATATTTATCCTGCGATCTTTTTTTACCACCCGGAGTATCAGGCACTGAAATACCTTGACCAGGAAGAAAGAATAGTGTTATTCTTTCCTGATTAGTCTGCCTAAGGATAAATTTCCATCTAATGTTATGTGCAGGAGGTACATGCCAGTTGGCAATCCGGTAAGATCGAGCGTAGAAGCAGCGCTGTTTGCCTGATTGAATTCCATAATTTTTACTCCAAGGCTGTTGTATACCTCTATGTTGATTTTGTTATAGTTTTTTGCAAAAGAAATAGTGCAATTGTTTGTTGCCGGGTTAGGGAAAACCGCTACTTCGGGTAGAATATTTGAAATATTACCGGTGCCTGACGGATAAGTAATATTGCGTACCAGACGAACATAATTGTTGATACGTATTACATCGCCTTGGGGGCCTAAGCCATAGCAGGGGCCACCCAATGAGTCGGTCCCCATGAGAAATGTTGATACGCTGCCTGATTTCGGGTCGCTGCGTTGTGCGCCGGCGCCGTGAACATCTACGGCTTTGAAGTAGGTAGCTGTAGGTGGCATATGCATCCACCCGAGTGCGGCGCCAAAGGAAACATAAACACCAAACTGATTTTCGAGATGAGTAGTATTGCTCCAATAGTAAGGGTAGTTAAGCCGACCGCCTTCATCGGAGAAAGAAGAGCAACTGAAAACCGGATCAATGGCGGCAGAGGCCGTAGCCATAGGCGACCGGGTATAATCTACAATACTTTCCAACTCCTTGGTATCGGGAACACGCCAGTCGTTATGTCCGAGATAATTGGTTGCGTTCTTTGTCTGGGCATAAGCGAGGGCATCTTGCCAGTTAACCCCGCTGCCATTATCATTTTTTGCCCACATAAGTCCGGTAGCGCTATCGGAGATGGTGCCATTACCATTATCTGTGAATTTATTCTTGCCGTAATTTACATTGCCACGAACGAAACGCACATACATTCTTTGTGGTGTAAAGGTGGGAGGATGTGAAGTTTTGGGATAACCTTTGATCCTGCCATCAACAAAATTGACACCGAAAACAGTAGAGTCGCCACCCATAGTAAGACCATTATATCTGGTAGCGCTCCAGTCCTGTGCATCTATGGTTCGGGAGCCAATAGCAGTATCGCCGGGACCGTATGCCATCTGGAAATAATTGGTATCGAGATAGGCGTGGCAATCGGCAGCTGTAATGCCCGACTTCCCATTGAAGTTGATGAGTGAGTACAACTCCTTTATAGATGGCACACGCCAGTCGTGAAAACCACCTGTGGCGCAAAGTCCGGCCATTATAGATGTACTATCATAAGACATCTTTGAGCCACGTGCTTTTACCCAGATAAGTCCGGTTATTAAATCAGAAATTGTACCGTCACCATTGTCATGGAAGGAAGGCGTTGTTCCCTGATCCTGGCCATAGAAAGGGTCAGTGGTATTAGTCGGGCATGCAATAGGTGCTGAATTGCCATAACAAACTGTTACACCTGTACCAACAATGGGATAGGTAAGTTGTGCATTGCTTTGACTGTATACCAGTGAAATCGAACTGATAATTAAGAGTGCCTTAAATGAATTTACTTTTTGCATAATGGTAATTTTTGACCGGACTTTTATTGATTAGACGAAAAAGAAGGTTAAATCCTTCTTATAAAAGAGGATTTTTCAAAAAATATATTTTCAGCCCTTGAAGGAATGGCGGGTAAACAATCATGCAGCCTCTTTGCTTCCTGGTTTATCGGGCACTCCTGAAAGGGCAACATTCTGGGGGAATTTGAGTTTGAATTCTGTTCCTTTTCCTTCTTCGCTGAGGCAGGTAACAGTTCCATTCATCAACTTTGTATATTTAGCTACAATATGCAGGCCAAGGCCGGTACCTTCAATATTAGAAGCATTAGCGCCTCTGTGAAAACGATCGAATAAATTTTCCTGATCATTTTTTGGAATGCCAATACCGCTATCTTTCACCAGAATCATTACCATGCCATTATTGTGGTATGACTTCAGGGTGATTTCTTTGTTGGCTTCGGAGAATTTGATGGAATTGGAAAGCAGGTTTGTAATTATGTGTTTAATTAAAGATGGATCCAGAGTGGCAATAGCGATTCCATTATGTTCATAATAAATATTCTGACCATGCTTTAATACAGGTAGTATATCACTAATTGTAGTATTGATCAATTCGGGCAGATCAAATTCTTTAGCGTGGATCTCAATCTTTCCAACTTCAAGTTTATCGACAGATAGTAAGTCTTCCAGAATTTCGGTGAGATTATGAACAGCCGATGTGATTCTTTCATAGTGTTTTTCACGTTTTTCCTGATCTTCTCCCGTTTTGTATTTTGCAGCGAGATAAGTAGAAGCCTGAATAGCTGCCAAAGGAGTGCGGAATTCATGTGAAGCCATAGAAACAAATCTTGATTTCATCTCATTGATCTGTTTTTCTTTTATAATTGTATCCTGCAGGACTGCCTCAGCCACTTTCCTTTTTTGTAGTTCTTTAATTACCAGAAATATGAGTGTAAGTATAAATAACTGAACTGTTATGCTCCAGATGGGAGATGACCAGGATAAGTAATTTAAGACAGATAGGTTATCTGATTCACATTGTTTCAGCAAAGCATTCTGGTGGTCCATTAACCCATTGACGGCCGAACGAAGAGCGACTACCTGCTTTTCTTCATCAAAAGTTATTGAAGTCATTGTCTCACCATCATACTTACTTTCATCCAGCCTGATCTTACTCCAGAAAAACAATAAATCATTTATTTGTTTGGAAATAAGGCCAACCCGGGAAGCAGCATCGGGGTCGGAAATAATCAATTGATTGATCTGAGTAATGGAACTGATTATCTGATCGTGTGTATTATAGTATTGACTTAGGAATAAGCTTTGATGTGTGCTTCTGTATCCGCGCCTGAAACTCACCATGTCGGTGACCTGATTCTGGATGCTGCCTGTCAGATTGGTAACCTGGTAAATATGACTTAATTTCTGGCTTATTTTCTCATGCTTGCTGATATTGACATAAGTATTTATCCCTATGGTTGCAGACATCAGGAAAAGTAGCCCAAAGCCAAAATATACCCTATACGGTACTGGTATTACCATCAAAGCAAAAGATAAATGAAATTAAATATGAGGCAATATAAATATCTGGCATCCCTAATATTGTGACCTAAGTCATGGATATTTATGATTTTAAGCATAAATACAGAATGCGCACATATATATGATGCCGATTTAGCAGAATGCTATGAATTGCCGGTGTTTATAGATAGATGCAGCTTTTATAATCCTTTTTAACTCTATTGATAAGAAACGTTGATAAGAAATAAATATCAGTGCAAATGGCTGGCGGAAGGGTTAACTTCATGTAATTGAAATATAACATAAACGAACTAAAAATGAAAAAACTAGCAAATAAGACAGTATTTATTACGGGAGGTCTCTCGGGTATCGGGAAAGCGTGCGCAATTGCAGCAGCAAATGAGGGCGCTAATGTGGCTATTGCCGATATGGCTTCGGGCCCGGCAGATGCTGTTATGGAGGAGATAAGGCAGATAAATCCGGCCGCAATTTTTATAACATGCAATGTAGCAGATTATGCCCAGGTAGAAGGCGCGATTGCAAAAACCGTAAGCACATTCGGGCCGCTGGATGTAGCGCTGAACAATGCCGGAATAGGCGGGGAAGCAAATAAAGTGGGTGATATGACCGAGGAAGCCTGGCTAAAGGTGATAGGTGTGAACCTGAATGGTGTATTCAACTGCATGAAGCATGAACTGGCTGTAATGGCAAGGCATAAGAAAGGTGTGATCATCAATATGTCTTCGATATTGGGAAAAGTTGGTTTTGCCAATTCATCGCATTATGTTGCCGCAAAGCATGGCGTAATAGGGCTAACACAAACCGCAGCACTGGAATATGCAACTGAAGGTATCAGGGTGAATGCCATATGCCCCGGGTTTATAGAAACACCATTGCTAACCAATGCCGGAATAACAGGAGAATCGCCTGTAAAACAATTTATAGTCGGGCTGCATCCTATGAAGCGGTTAGGCAAGCCGGAAGAAATAGCCAGTGGGTTTATTTTCCTGGCATGTGATGACAGTTCGTTCATGACAGGCAGCACTCTTGAAATGGAAGGTGGATACCTGGCACAATAATTGCATAAGAGTAAAGTAGTAAAAGGATGCAGCTAATATGGTAGTTGCATCCTTTTACGTTTATGAATCTTTGCGCAGAGCGGTTTTCAATCAGATGTCTGTATCAAACCGCCATTAATGCGGAGATGAGAAGTGGGTCAACATCCAATCGAAAAGTATAACAATTCCAGCCACAAACAGTGCGGCAAGCAACCAACGAATACCTCTCTTGTTTATAGCCATTGACTGAATTTTTGAATGAACCATGTTTTTACCAGTTGTGTGAGCAGGCAATACCCAAACAGAATGCCTATAAGCCATGGGAAATACATTAATGGTAAGGCATGCATTTTGAAAGCCGGCGCCAGGGGCGAGAATGGTATAAATATACCAATGGCCATGATAAGCGAAGTGAGCGCTACTACCGGAGCAGAAGCCCAACTTTGAATAAAGGGTATTTTCTTTGTCCTGATCATGTGGACAATAAGGGTTTGCGACAGCAGGCCCTCTATGAACCAGCCAGATTGAAAAATGGACTGATGCTCGGGTGCATTGGCTTTGAAAACGAAGTAGAGCACGGCAAAAGTGGCGTAGTCGAAGATAGAACTGATGGGGCCAATGTACAGCATGAATTTACCTATACCTCTGGCATCCCATTTTCGTGGCACATCAAGGTAGTCGCGGTCCATTGTGTCCCAGGGAATGGAAATTTGTGAAATGTCGTAAAGCAGGTTTTGCAACAATATCTGAATAGGGAGCATTGGTAAAAAGGGCAGCAAAGCACTGGCGCCCAACACACTGAACATATTGCCAAAATTGGAGCTGGCAGCCATTTTGATGTACTTGATAATATTACCGAATGTCCGACGGCCATATATCACTCCCTTGCGCAGCACCATAAGGTCTTTTTCGAGGAGAATGATATCAGCGCTTTCTTTGGCAATATCTACCGCAGTATCTACAGATATACCCACATCGGCATCGCGGAGAGCGGCGGCATCGTTAATGCCGTCGCCCATAAAGCCTACTGTATGCCCCCTGGACTGAAGTACCTTAATGATCCTGCTTTTCTGGAATGGGTTTAACTTAGCGAAGATATTTATGTTGTCTATCTGTCCTGCCAGATCATCATCGGAAATCTTATCGAGATCGTCGCCCATCATAATCTGGTTAATGGTCACACCAACATCTTTGCAAATCTTTTTGGTAACAATTTCATTATCGCCTGTAAGTACTTTTAAAGATACCCCCAGTTTTTGCAAAGCTTCGATAGATGGTTTGGCGGAAGGTTTGGCAGGATCGAGAAAGCCGATGAAGCCTGTGAGGATCATATTGCTTTCATCGGCCACAGAATAAGTGAGCGGACGCTCATCATATTCTTTGATAGCAACGATGAGCACCCTAAGCCCTTCTTCGTTCAATTTGCGGCTCATTTTAATTATCTTGATCCGCATTTCTTCATCGATAGGTATTACCTCATCGGTAACAAATTCAATAGCTTTATCTTCTCCCGGATCAATGGCTTGCGTGCAGAGGCTCAGCATTTCTTCAACTGCACCTTTGCAAATGAGTAAGTGTTTATGTCCGGGGACATCAAGGACAACCGACATTCGCCTGCGTTGAAAATCGAATGGGATTTCATCAATTTTCTTATAGGTTTCATCTACTTTAAGCAGATCGTGCAATTCGCCATGATCTAGTACCGCAAGGTCCAGCAGGTTTTTCAGTCCGGTCTGATAATAGCTGTTGAGGTAGGCCCAGTTGAGTACCTGGTCATCTTCTACACCATATACATTCAGGTGGCGTTCCAGTACAATTTTATCAAGAGTCAGCGTCCCGGTTTTGTCGGTACATAATACATCCATGGCTCCGATATTCTGAATGGCATTCAGCCGCTTCACAATTACTTTTTGGCGACTCATGTTTACAGCGCCCTTTGCCAGATTTGTGGTAACAATCATAGGCAGCATCTCGGGTGTAAGACCAACAGCTACAGTGATTGCAAATAGTAATGCCTCCAGCCAATTGTGCTTTGTAAGTCCGTTAATAATGAATACAAGAGGAACCATGACCATCATGAAGCGAATAAGAAGGTAGCTCACATTTTTGACTCCCTTATCGAACGCGGATTCTGCGGTTTTGTCGGTAATAGCTTTACTGAGCGAGCCAAAATAGGTGCTGTTTCCGGTGGTAACTACCGCGGCCATGGCCGAGCCACTGGCTACATTGGTTCCCATAAAGCAGAGGTTCTCAAATTCGAGAGGTGATCCTTTTTCGGTATCAGTTAATACAACAGATCTTTTTTCGACCGGAAGCGATTCGCCGGTGAGCATGGATTGGCTGATGAACAGATCTTTGGCATGGATAAGCCGGCAGTCGGCAGGAATCATATCACCGGCTGAAAGGAAAACGATATCTCCGGGTACCAGGTCTTTAAGGGGGATTTCTTTTTTAACGTTTGTATTTGTTTCATCGGGCCGCAGCACTGTGGCTGTGGTTTTGATCATTCCTTTAAGTGTTTCGGCTGCCTGATTACTTCTGAATTCCTGCCAGAACCTGATGAGGGAGCTGAGCAGAATCATGATTGCCAGCAGGATGATGGTTTTATAATCCCGGTCTTTAGGCCGGGCAAAAAGGACGTCGGTGCCATAGGATACTAACGCAATGGTTACCAGTACGCCATTGAACGGGAAAATAAAGGAGAGCATCAATTGCTTGATCCAGGAAGGGGCTTTTTCATGCCAGATCTCATTCAATCCATATTTGGCCTGGTTGGTTTTAACCTGATCGTCGTTAAGCCCGTTTGCATTGGTTCCCAATATTGCCAGAAATGAATCTGTATCGCAGGATGAGACGTCTTTTAATTTTTTATGCGTAATGGGGTCGAACCCGTTTTTCAGGTTTTTGAGAAAAGGGGTTTTAGCCTTTATCTGGTCTTTAAGATTAAGTGGTTCCATCTGGTAGCTTGTTCATGCGCTCATGAAGAAAATGAGCCTGATTAATATTAATGTGAAGCTATTGGTTGCCTGAATTTAATTGGAGGCACTTTAGAAAGTTGGCTGGCCTGGTGGAGCAGTTATGGCATTTATATGTAAACACCGTTCCTGCCGGATATTAATTGCATCAGGATGAAAAAGTGCAGATAATTCATTTTTATTCAGGAGTTGTGATAAAGCTACAAATAATATATTGCTTAAACATCATCTTGAAAAGATCAGATTATAAATCTGCAATAATAGAATTATTCCCGGTTTTGGAAAATGACAGTGGTCATAAAATCAAAGGATCAAGAGAAAATAGTTCTTTATTCTTATTTATGCTCCAGCTTTATTTTGCCATCAAGTGAGTCGATTACTTCTTTTATTTTCGCATTGTACTCAGCCAGGTTATTGCGTTGACTTTCTGTATTATCGGCAATATACCGGCACATAAGTTCGTAGCTGTTTATTCGCAACAGGCAGTATCTGCGAAGCAACTCATTTCTTTTTACCAGACCATCTGATAATTTTAACGGACGGCATTCATCCAGTAATTTCAGATTTTCATTCCATTTGTAAATGCCACTATCCCTGAGCAGGTGAATCATTTTATCAGTGGGTGTGTCTGGCGGCAGGTTAAAAACTTCCAATGCCAGTTTTTCATTTGCGCCGAATATTTTCATTTTGGCATCATATTTGCCGATATCATTGGATGTATTTTTGAAAATAAGGAAACTGGAGGATAACAGAACTATAGTCAACAGAGCAACCGTAGCATACTTCAGCCCTTTAGCCTCAGGTTTCTTTAATCCGGGAATTGATGCATATCCTATGATGAGGCCACAGATCAGTCCACCGATGTGTGCGGCATTATCTATGCCGCCCTGAACACCATTGAGCAGATTGTACCCTACGAAAAACAGGATACTGGCCAACTGCGCTTTTCGTTGCCTTTTTTCTATCAGGTTGGTGGTGAGCATAGCCAGGAATACGCCATACATGCCGAAGATGGCGCCTGAAGCTCCGGCACTGATGGTTAGCTCGTGCCACCAAATACTTACAACACTGGCACCTATACCAGCAAGGATATAAGCGGATAAAAACCTGATTTTGCCAAGATGCGGTTCGAGCAACAGGCCAATGAATATGAGTGCGTACATATTCATGAGCAGGTGAATGAGTCCGATATGCAGGAAGCAATTGGTGATTAATCTCCACCATTGACCATCGAGGGTAAGTGGCCGGAAATTGGCTCCCCACTTAAGCAAATTTTCGTTTCCCGGCTCCATTATGTTGACACCGGAAATAGCCATGAGGATAAAAATGAGGATGTTGATATCTGCAAGGATTGGCGTAATGAAATAATCTTTGGCAGGTTTGAAAACGGCCATGAAGCCAGGTACCTGATTGCCGGAGGCAGGTAACCGGTTTAGATACCCATCGAAAGCAATGGCATTATTTTCCAATAACGACTGATACCTGGCGGTCAATTCTTCAGGAAGTAATATTGCCCTTTTGTCATTTAGCTGATCTATGAAATCAAGTACTGTTTTTTTGTTTTTGCCCAGGTCGATCAACTCACTACCGGCGGAGGTGCTTTTTATTGTGGCGGTATCATTCTCTAATTTAATTATGATTTCAGAATTGCGTTTAGCTGCACCATTATTGGTATGGGCTATTATACCCTCATTACTGATATAGGCAATTCCCCATTTCATCGCAATGGCGGCTTCGATAGCAAGTGCAACAAATTGATAAGGGGTAAGGCCGTTGAGTTGGTAGATTTCAGCGTGTTTGGGAGGATATCCTATGGCCATTGGAAGAAATTGACTTTAGTTGTTTTCCTGGTTTGAAAAGCTGATTGCATTTTGCAATGATAAAAATAGTAAAATCCACCCGGTTGGAGTTATTAAAGAAAAGCTAAAGAATGCGGTGGGGAGGTATAATTGTTCTATTTGTGCGTAACATAAATGCAAAAATTAGAATTCCGAATTAGCCGTTTACGGAATATTTTAAAACAGGAGTATCCAAGTGCTGAAATGAATTTATTATCTGGCTTGCCCTACAATTTTCTCCAGCCTGAAGCCTACATTGAGCACCTCTGGCAAAGGATTGATGCGCATATTCTGCTCCATCGAAACGGTATAAGTACCGACCTTGTTGAACTTTATCGAATCTCCAAGATCCAGTTTCATTCTTTGCTCATAGAGTTCGCCCATTCCCCTTCCCATCCATTTTCCAGTGCCTTCGGCCAGCACTACATTCACCCGCTCTTTTTTCAAAATACTATCTCCCGGAGCTTTAACATAAACCCACATCCATACATTGCAATAAGGGTAAGACTGTGTATGCCTGATAAGAAAATAAGGCTGATAAATCGCCTGGGTATCAGTAATTTCAATACTAAAGGATGGCTTAAAACTATAGTTCCACGCATTTTGAGGAATGGCCTCCGATTTCTGGTAATAGGGCGCGGTCATGCACCCAGTGCATAGACAAATCACATTGATAACTAAAATCGAAATCCAGACTGTGCGCATATCTATTTAAAATCCAAAATTATTAATCCCGTTTCAGGGTTTAATGCAAAACTACATTATCTGCGCAATTAGTTTCCATAAAAATATGACCCCTTCCTCTGGTCCGGATACCGGGTTTGGAGTCACTGCATTAATAATTAATCAGTATATTCACAAAAAAAAGCATGAAACAACAGAATTATTCCAACCATACCCGCTGGGTACCAGGGTATCATTTTTTCACAGCATTAATGGTGCTTTTCATTTTTTTATACACCAGTTTCCGGCTGGTTCGCATTTTTATTATGCACAAGGTGGATTTTACACATTTGTTATATTATGGGATTATGCCTGTTATTATAGGGCTTAGTCTGATTATGTTGTTCTGGTATAGCAGAGTCTTCGCTCTGGCTGCACAGGATAGGGCTATACGAGCTGAGGAAAGCCTTAGGCATTTTATCCTTACAGGCAAAACAATTGACTCCAGGATAACTATGCGGCAGATCATCGCACTGCGCTTTGCATCCGATGAAGAATTTCCGGGATTGGTACAGGAGGCTGCAAGTAAGAATCTCCGTTCTGACGACATCAAAAAATCCATAAAAAACTGGCGTGCGGATAATAACAGAGCCTGATTTACCGGTGGGCGCTGAATTAGCTGCTACCTCGTCTGTAATTGTTTTTCTTCTGCTAATGTTTAAGAAATGATTTTTCCTTTTAAGAAAGTATGCCTGCCTGTTTTCACTTTTTTACTGATAGCAGCAACCAATTCTTTTGGCCAGACAGTAAACCCGTCATTATTTAACTGCATGAGGTGGCGTATGGTGGGCCCATACAGAGGTGGCCGCACAGTAGGCGCTACAGGCAGCAGGCAGCAACCCAATGTTTTTTACATGGGTGTAAATAATGGCGGTGTTTGGAAAACTACCGATTATGGCCGCACATGGGATCCGGTATTCGATGATCAGCCCACTGGTTCTATAGGCGATGTGGCCGTGGCTCCTTCAAACCCCAATATAGTTTATGCAGCAAGTGGTGAAGGTCTGCAGCGACCCGACCTTTCAGTTGGCGATGGCATGTACCGCTCTGCCGATGCGGGTAAAACATGGAAGCACATTGGTTTAAGAGAAGGTCTGCAGATAGGTGTTATAGCTGTAGACCCTCATAATGAAAACCGGGTTTTTGCTGCCGTTCTGGGTCATCCATATGGCCCGAACAAAGAACGGGGAATATACCGCACCACCAATGGCGGTAAGACATGGGAAAAGGTACTTTATAAAGATGAAAATACAGGCGCCATTCAGGTTACCATCGATCCGGTAAACAGCAAAATAGTTTATGCCGATATGTATGCGGGTCGCCTGGCGCCATGGGAAAACGGAGAATGGGAAGGACCGGGTTGCGGATTGTATAAATCATTGGATGGCGGTACTACCTGGCATCAGTTGAAAAAAGGATTACCCAATGCAGATAGCGGCCTTGGCAGAATTGGCTATTGTATTGCACCCTCCAACCACAACCGGTTATATGCTGTTGTAAGCGCCCAAAAAGGCGGGGGCTTATACCGCAGTGATAATGGCGGCGAATCCTGGCATTTGATGAGTAAAGATAATAGGCTCTGGGATCGGGGCAGTGACTTTGCTGAGGTAAAAGCCGATCCGAAAAATGCCGATATAGTATATGATGCCAACGTAGTAGTATGGAAATCTGTTGATGGTGGCAAAACATGGAATGGATTTAAGGGAGCGCCGGGTGGCGATGATTATCACCGGCTTTGGATCAACCCCGATAATACAGATGTGATCATGCTGGCGGGTGACCAGGGAGCAGGAATTACTGTGAATGGAGGTAAGACCTGGAGCTCATGGTATAATCAACCCACAGCTCAGTTATATCATGTCAGCGCCGATAATGCTTTCCCTTATAACCTTTACAGCGGACAGCAGGAAAGCGGTTCAGTTGGTATTGCTTCGCGTGGCAATGATGGCGCAATAACTTTCCGCGACTGGCATCCGGTTAATGCAGAAGAATACGGTTATGTTGTTGCCGACCCCCTGGATCCGAATATCATAATAGGTGGCAAAATCAGCCGATATGATAAACGCACAGGGCAAAGTGTAAATATCTCACCTGAGCTGACTCATTCTGGCAAGTATCGTTTTATTC
The DNA here is from genome assembly GCA_903903635.1 of uncultured Bacteroidota bacterium. Taxonomy (GTDB): domain Bacteria; phylum Bacteroidota; class Bacteroidia; order Chitinophagales; family Chitinophagaceae; genus Nemorincola. Next base: position 8,116 of record CAIUZK010000012.1, on the reverse strand, counting down.
GCACTGCTCCTATAGTTTACTCCCCGGTCGATAATAAATCTCTGTACTATGCCGGTAATGTAATGTTCAAAACAATGGACAATGGCAATTCATGGAAAGTTATCAGCCCTGACCTTACCCGAACAACCTACGATGTAGCTGAATGTATAGGCGTTTACCGTAAGGACGAAATGAAATCAATGCCTATGCGCGGCGTTATTTATACCATTGCACCATCCCCTATCGATATTAACCAGATATGGGCAGGCACTGATGACGGATTGATATGGGTTACCCATAATGGCGGTAAAGACTGGCAAAATGTTACTCCACCCGGACTGACCTCATGGAGTAAAATATCACTCATGGATGCCAGCCATACTGATAAGAATACCGCTTATGCAGCAGTGAACCGCATCAGGCTTGATGACTTGCACCCACACATTTACAGAACCCGGGATGGCGGTAAAACATGGACGGAGATTGTGAATGGCTTGCCGGATGACCCCATCAATGTAGTTAAAGAAGACCCCAAACAAAAGGGGCTGCTTTTTGCCGGCTCTGAGCGGGCTGTATATGTATCTTTTGATGATGGCGAGCATTGGCAATCGCTGCGTTTGAACATGCCTGCAACCTCTATACGGGACCTGGTTATTAAAGACAATGACATAGCTGTCGCCACGCATGGCCGGTCGTTCTGGATACTGGATGACATTATGCCACTTAGAGAAATTGCAGCAGGAAAGGCTAAAGAAAAGGTAATACTTTATCAACCTGAAACTGCCACCAGGGTAAGGTGGAATCTGAACACCGACACCCCTTTGCCACCCGATGAACCAACAGGCAAAAACCCGCCTGATGGCGCTATTATTGATTACTACCTGAAAGAAAAAGCAGAGGGGGTGGTAAAGCTTGAAATTGTAAGTGAAGATGGCTTTGTATACCGGAGCTACAGTTCAAAAGATACCCTGCTCCCCATGCCCGCCTTTAATATTCCTGCTTATTGGGTCAGGCCGCAGCAGATACTTTCCGCAGAATCCGGTAGCCACCGCTTTTTATGGGATATGCATTACCAGCCATTACCCGGACCACTATCTTTTTCTATGGCTGCTATTTATGAAGATACCCCACCGGCTTATAACTCACCGTGGGTTGCGCCAGGCGCCTATATTGTAAAGCTCACCGTAAACGGAAAGGTTTATGAAAAGGAGATGAGTGTAAAAATGGATCCACGGGTGAAAACCAAACCAAAGGACCTGTATTTTCAGCAAGAACTTTCTGAACACATCTATTTTGACCAGAGCCGATGTGTAAGCGCCATAAATCACCTGAATTTAGTTAAGCAAAAATTAGCTGAATTAGCTGCTACAAAAAATGTTGCGCTTTCAAGCCAGATCCAGGATCTTTTAAAGAAGGTAAATGAACTGATTGCTCCGGAAAACAAGGAAGTACAGAGTTTACAGTCCATAAATAACAGACTGGGAAGTATAGAGGGTGTTCTTCAATTAAGCGAAGTAGCCATTACGAGCCAGTGTGCATCGGCTGCCAAAGTGATTCAAAAGGAATTTGACAACGCAATGGATATGTGGTTAGTTGTGATAAATGATATCACTGCACTTAATAAAAGCCTTGAAAATGCCCACCTGAAAAAGATACCTGTTTACTCCAGATAATCCATATCCTCTTTTGTGAGATGGAGCTAATTTGTTAGCGGATTTTCGACCACATGTTTATCTTAGGCAAAGACTGGAATAATGCGAAGTAAGGTTTCGGTATCGGCTACATCTGTATCTCTGTTTTTACCATCCCCAGCTAGCATTTTCAACTGTACGATTTTTTCGTACACTTCACTTCCTTCAGTTAATAATTTCTTTTTAAGGTCGCTCCAATACCGCCTTGGCATACTGCTTCCGGTCAAAATTTCCACCACGTCAATCACAGAGAAATACCATTGCTCTTTTTCAGCATCCCAATGAGAACGTACTTTCTTTTCTTCAAATAATTTTATATTGCTCATGATTGATTGAATTCTTATTGACAAAAAATTTTCTGATTAAAGGTAAAAATTCTACCTCAAATTTTAATTCTCACGGTTGCCAAATTTATTACCCATGAAAATACCAGCTCAATTAAAAACCAATTGCAGTGAATAGAATCCCTATCCCTGGATCTTCGACTACTCCAGGTAATTCATATCCTCTTTTGTAAGATGAATCTCGGCCGCTGCCAGGTTTTCTATTAGATGCTTCATTGGTATAGTCTAGTGTTGGCAATATCATTTTCTGAAGTTCTTCAAAGATCATTTTGGAGTACGGAAAAATTCAATGGTATTATACCAAAACAGGAGAACCACATTTTTTGCAATGTGGTTCAGTTTATACAATAAAGATTTCCTTTAAACTAGCCCAGATCTATTTCTGTATTATCCCCTATATTAAGGCTCTGACTCAGGCCTCGCACAAAGGCATCGTTACCTATAATGGAAGAGTTCAGTACTACCTGTTGCAGCTCGGCATAAGACCCGATTATAGAGTCTTTGATGATCGAAGATTCAACCTTGGTATATTCTCCTATTGTTACGTTAGGGCCGATAATGCAGTGCCTTATGCTGCAACCTTCGGCAATATTTACCGGATGAATAATTACAGTGGTATCAAAATCCAGAGATTTCTGCCTTTCAGGATGTTCCTCCTCCATTTGTTTCAGCAAAGTGGCATTGGTAGATAACAGGGTTTCTTTTTTACCGCAATCAAACCAGTTGGTAACCCTGAAACCGTGAAACTTGATACCGTCTTCAATCATATGCTGCAACGCATTGGTAAGATGGTATTCACCATTTTCATCAGCGGTATTATGCAGGTGGCGATCAAGTGCGGCAAACATCGCTGCAGTCTCCTTGATATAATAAATACCTACCATCGCCATATTCGATTTCGGTATCAGGGGCTTCTCTACCATTCTGGTTACAATATCATTTTCATTCAGTTCTGCCACTCCGAAAATCCTGGGGTCGTCCACCTTCCTGATTCCAATTTGCGATAGTTTACTGTTAAGTACATCTTTTACATTATAGTCGCAAACAGTATCGCCCAGCACTATCATTACTTCATCAGTACCCACAGCCTCCTTAGTAAGCCATATGGCATGGCCGGTACCTCTGCGATCGTTTTGTGTAACGAAAGTATGGGTGAGGTGAGGATATGTTTTTTCGATGTAGCGTTGAATTTTTTCTCCCAGGTAACCGATCACAAAAATGAATTCTGTAACCCCGGCTTCAAGCAACTGGTCTACAATAACGCCCAGTATTGTTTTGCCTGCAATAGGTATTAACGCTTTCGGCTGTGTATAAGTCAATGGACGCAGCTTGGTGCCAGCGCCGGCAACAGGTATAATTGCTTTCACAAAAAAGAATTAAGGTGTAAAAATACGTTTAAATTACTGAATGGCTCAACGGCTGAATTACTTAATGGCTGAATTCTTATTATTTTTCAATTATTATTTCATTGAGCCATTGAGTAATTCAGCTATTTAATTAGTCAATGGCCTCCCAGAGCTCTATTTTGTTTCCCTCGGGATCCATGATATGGGCAAATTTTCCGTAGTCATACACCTGCATTTCGCCCAGCAGCTCTATCCCTTCTTTTTTTAGTTCACCCAGCAGCCACTCCAGATTCTCTACCCTGTAGTTGAACATAAAATCCTTGCTGGATGGTGCAAAATAGTCGGTTTCCTTTTTGAAAGGGCTCCAGATAGTCTGGCCCTTTTTCTCAGGTTCATCGGCATGCCGCCATTCAAAGGTAGCACCATATGGGTCGGCAGGCAGGCCCAGGTGGGTTTTGTACCACTCTTTGGTAGCGGCAGGATCATTGCATTTGAAGAAGATGCCGCCTATGGCGGTAACGCGTTTTGGCATAAAAAAGATTGAATTGTGAAAGTATCACAAAATCTGATACCTATAAATTTTTCAGCTCATGAAAATGGTACCTAACTCCTCTTCCTGCTCCTGTCTTTAAAACCAATCCTTCATTTACCAGGAAAGCCAGATCTTTCTTTAAAGTATTGCGGGAATATCCGGGTAATGCATTTTCCAGATCACTTACGGCAGCAGAAAGTTGTTCTCCGAGATATTCTATTCTTGCCTGCTGCCGCTCATTAATCACGGTTTTTAATTTGCTGTAGATAGCATATTTTGCTTCCAGCCGTTCTGTCAGTATAAGCATGCAATCAAGGAAAAATAATACCCATTTTTCAATTTTTTCTTCTTCTTTATTGCGGTTCTTTTGCCCCTCCATTAATGTGCGGTAATAATCTTCTTTCTTTGTTTCGATAATATGCTCAAACGAAACGTACTGTATAAATTTATAGTCTTGCTTCAATAGCAATAACGTTGTGAGTAACCGGGAAAGGCGGCCATTACCATCCTGGTAGGGGTGAACGGATAAGAACTCATAAATAAACGTTGCAACTATGAGCACGGGGTGCATGTCCTTATTCCCCAACCTTTCATTTGTCCATGCCAGCAATCCTTCCATTTCAATTTGGGTAAGATGTGGTTCGGTTGTAGCAAAAATTGTCCGCTGTGTGCCATCAGGATAATTTGCCACGACCTTGTTTGATAAAGCTTTGTAAGTTCCTTTATGCCGTTGGTCTTTATCGCTATGCTTCAGTAGCATACCGTGCAACTGATGTAAGTACCTTTCCTTTAATCCAATATCTTCGTAATTGTCCAATATTACTTCCAGGGCTTCATAATAGCCGGCTACTTCCTGTTCATCCCTTGATACAAACTTGCTGATCTTTACCGATTTTAATAGCTTATCCACTTCTGTATCTGTGAGGGTCGCGCCTTCTATTCTTGTAGATGAACCAATGCTTTCTATGGTGGCTATTTTTCGTAATTCTTTCAGATATGAAGTTTGCTTTAGCTCGATAGATTGCCACTTCCCTCTGAATGTATCTATTTTGTTCAATAAATTCCCGATATTCTGGTAAACTGTGCTTCCAAAATCCAGTTTCTTACTTATATTTTCGGATATATCCATTCCGTATCCAATTGTATCCAATTACAAAAATAGCCTTTTATCCAAATTCTATAGTAATTTGGTAGAATTAGTTTTAGAAGAATTATGAGGAATAAAGCAAGCAGCTATTGGATATATCCATTTTGTATCCGATTCTATCCAATTATCACATAACAATCAACATTTCGTGTTACAAGCTTTCAAAAATACGGCTACTTAGTAATCCATTCTTCGCAATTTGTGAAGAATTGTGAAGAATTATTTGATCAAAACGATCAAGGAATAGTTCTCCAACGTATTCAACCAATAAGTATCCTCAGCTTTAGATCATTGCATTTGAAGAAGATGCCTCACTGGGCGGTTACACGTTTTGGCATAAAGCATTAATAATGTGTTTGTTCAGCATTCGACACTTAACCATCTTAACTTCTGAAAATTTGTACTTACACAGGAACTTCCTAACTCATCCCTCAACAAAAAATCATACCCTGTCGGTTGCCAGTTGTAGCCGATAAAACGGAAACTGATGGGACAAAAAACAATTAAAGTTCCGGGAGTTCCGGAACTTTAATGTTAAATATCTGATACCGTGGAAGTAATTAATAAATCGTGGCTCCAAATGCAACCAATTGGGTATGCAATGCAACCCGGTTGGTGGCGAGATCTGTTTTTAAACCCCAGATTGTGGTATATATGGTTCTCTGATTTACCATGATAGATTCATGCGCTGCCTTATCGGTTGGTGTTGGTGCGGTATAAATGCTGTATTTACTTACAGCCAGTACACCCAGCATCAGGTTATGCACTTCCAGCCATTTTGCCTGGGCAGCGGTCATATTACCGGCCAACGTCAAAGAATTTAATTGATCTATCTTGGTAGTAAAGTCGGCTAAAGTTACTGCCGGTGGTGGCGTGATCTGCGCAGTAGCAGTATAATTAAATGTTACCGAACATGTTGCTGTAAGTAGAAAACAGGCTAATAGAAAACGTTTCATTGCTTTTATTTTTTATAAAGTTATTAAAATTATTTCGAAAATTCCTTTATTCATTATCTAAGACAGATGCACCCCCCCTATATAGTTGGGTACGATACCGTAAAGATGGAGAAAAAATAATTTCCCCCAGCCCCAACTCATCCCATTTTTTATCAATTGCCGCTATTGTTTTATCATCTGCGGCTATGATATTGGGCCAGGGACGGTCAAAGTTATCATATTTTTTTGATTTACGTGTGCCATCCAGGCCCAGAATATTTTTGCCTGGCCCTCCGTAAAAATGGTCGCGTTTCGGGTCAAGGTTGTTGCAGAACCGCCATAACACATCCGCAATATCCCCGGCGTTTACTGTATGTTCCACATAAAGTACCATTCTTATTCCTTCCATACCGGGTTCCCGGCAAATTTGCTCATGAAGCTCAGGTACATGGTTAATCCGGTTTTTTTCAACAGCCACAAACAAAACGCCTATGCCATAATCACGAGCAACCTTATCATTAATTCCTTTTATCTCAGTATACTTTTTCAATATTCCTGCAGCCGAAAATTGTTCACTTAATTTAAATGGAACCAAGGGAACACTTAGTTCCTCCTCCATTTTTTTAGTTCCGTCGATGCACATTTTGCCACCAAAACCCAGTTTCGAGCAACTGTGGTCCAGTACATCCATGGGGCCCTGACTGAAGTAAACATCCGTTACCGGGTTAATATTGTTGATCACATAGCGGGCAAGATCTTTATAATCATCAATTTTTATCCCGCTTGCCTTTACTCCGTCGGACAGCACCAAAATCTTATTAAACATCATTTGCCCGGCTCCCCACATGGCATTCATTACTTTTTGCCCCTGGCCTGCATATTCTTTATTTATGGTAGTAATTACCAGATTATGAAAAACGCCTTCCACCGGCATATTCATGTCTGTTATTTCGGGCACCATGGTCATTTTTATTGGTGTCAGGAATATGCGTTCAGTTGCCTTACCTATCCAGGCATCCTCCTGAGGTGGTATGCCTACAATTGTTGCCGGATAGATAGCATCCTTTCTGTGGGTAATGGCAGTAACATGAAACCTCGGATACCAATCAGGCAAAGAATAATAACCGGTATGATCGCCAAAAGGTCCCTCCCATATCAACTCCTCACCGGGATCCACATAACCTTCGATAATAATGTCGGCATCTGCAGGTACTTCAATTTCAGGCTGAGTAATGCAACGTACCAATTCCACCTTCTTCTTTCGCAGGAACCCCGCCAGCATGTATTCATCCACATTCTCGGGTAGCGGCGCCGTTGCAGCATAAGTATAGATAGGATCGCCACCAAGCGCTACGGCAACCGGCATGCGCTTACCCAGCTTTTTATATTCATTATAATGCCTTGCCGATACTTTGTGTTTATGCCAGTGCATACCGGTCATTGTGGGCTCAAATACCTGCATCCGGTACATGCCTATATTGCGCACGCCTGTGTTGGGCTCTTTGGTATGTATGGCAGGCAGTGTGATAAATGGTCCACCATCCAGCGGCCAGCATTTCAGAACAGGTAGTTTTCCCAGGTCTGGTGTTGCCATTACAACTTCCTGGCATGCACCACGTCCGCTTACCACCCTGGGCATATAAGAAGCAAATTTGCCCAATTGAGGCAACATGGCCAGCTTCTCAATAATCCCATTTTTGGGCGCCGATATTTTTTTGAGCAGGTCTTCAATATCATTCATCACATCATCCAGCTCCTTCACCCCCAGGGCCAGGCACATGCGTCGCTCACTGCCCATGGAATTGATAAGCAAGGGAAAGCCAGTACCGGTATTTTCAAATAGTAATGCCTTATTCCTATCCGGGGTTTTTGAGATCCTGTCTGTTATTTCTGCTATCTCCAGCACAGGGTCAACAAATGTTTTGATCCTCACCAATTCACCTGCCTGCTCCAGCGTTTCTATAAATGCACGTAACGATTTGTATGCCATTAAGCAAAGTTAGGAACGATGACGAAATAACTCCCACCATCTTACTCGTTCTATCCCATTTTTATTTCGTTGTAAAAGTCTTAAAATAATTCATTATTCGCAGATTTTACGCCTCATAAAAAAGAAATATAACTTCGCAATATGGTGGAACT
>CAIUZK010000011.1 GCA_903903635.1 uncultured Bacteroidota bacterium | reverse complement strand
CTCTTGTAAAAACGTAAAAAATGTGTGCTCAGGTTTTGAGTTTTTGCCTTTAAGTGCAACGTCTAATAATTGCTTTAGTAGATCAGGCGAAGGAATTAAACCGGCATTATCGTTTTGATACCGTCTGAAAATTGTTTTTATATCGCTTGTAAGATTATTGAGGCGGGTATTAAATTCTGGGTATTCGGGATATTTTCTTGTTTCACGGGCTCTTTGTGTTTCATTATTCCAGAATAAGGGATTGATTTTTTCTGGTAGATAATATTTCACCCTGTAACCTGGATAGCTTATGCTCGCATATATGACCGTTTCGATTTTGCTGTCCCTTCGTTTTAAGTATAATTTTATGTCCATTCTATCAGTCTTTTGTCATGGCTAAGATAACAGATAAAATGACTCGGGGTACATATTGGGGTACAAACTTAGTTCATTTAATTTTTCGACATTTCATGCAGTATTATTTTGAATCCTCTGTCTGAAGTTACCTGTTGTTGGTATTGCTACGTTTGGATAAAATAGAAATAAATACCGTAAAGAGGCTCTGCTCCTGGCGAGGCCACTTTACGGGAAGGAAGGCGAAATAAATCTCGCCTTCCTTTCTTTTTTTCTCCCAAATCCTTGCCTGTATTAGCTATCAAGACAAGGACATTCTCGTCTGCTTCGGTTCGATAGGTGCCATTCTCATAAATCAATTTTTCCGGGAAGGTCGAACCAAGAATGTATCGTTTCTTGTCCAAACTCGCGCTGGTAAAGAGATTGCTCATATTCCGCAGAAAGTAGAAACCAAATTCTATTATTTCCCGTCCATTGTTCTCGTTCTTACTCAACTGTGCGATTCTTGCTGCAATCTTTTCAATTTCCGGCTCTAACTTTGCCTTGATTTTGCGATAATCAGCTACATCAAGTTCGCCATCAAGCATTAAGGTTTGGGCATTATCCAATCGCTTTTTATAAGTCTCCAATTCCTTCTTTTGTTGTAGAACTTCATTGGATCTGTCCTGCCCATTCTTTTTATTAGCACCCGCCATTATCAATTCACAAGAACGATATAACTTATCCTCACGACTAATATTCTCTAGCATCTGCTCAAAACACTCGTTAGCCTCATTCGCCCGAAAACGTTCATTGCACTTATTTTTGCAGTGATAGTAATAGTATCGTGCGCTTCTTCCTTTTGATGCACTGCCCGTAAGGGTCTTGCCACATTTTGCGCAAGTAAGAAATCCTCTCAATGGCAACTCCTCCTGTTGGCAGAAGGGTGAATTAGGCAACTTGCGTTTGCGACCCTCCAGTACATCCTGAACCTCGTAATACAAAGCCTCTGCAATAATGCCATCATGTGAGCCCTTTACTACCATACCCGGCTCTTGCTTGTAGGCCGGAACAGCAACCTTGCCAATGTAGACAGGATTACGTAGCATACACCAGAAGCGGGTCCTTCCTAATGGCATTCCTTTCTTGTTGAGAATATGCCTTAGCTCCTCAATGTGGTAGTTGCCACTTGCCATCATTTCAAACGCCGTCTCAACAAAGCCCTGCTCCTTTTGGCTGGGGGCGATACAGGGTTTATTGTTCTCGTTACGGCTGTGCTTATAACCGTAAGGAGCAGAACCCATGTACCGACCATCCTTCATTGCTTTGCGTATTCCGGCAATTATGTTCATTGCCCTGCGGTCATTCTCTACTTCAGGTGCGGTCAGATATAAAGCCAGAAGGAATTTCTGTTCCGGTATCTCCATATTTAATGGCTGCTCTATTCCTTGCGGCTCCACGCCAAGCTTATGAAGCTGGCTTATCATTGTGTATGCTTCTGGAGCATTTCGGGAAAACCTATCCCATTTTAAAAATAGCAACAGATCAGCCATGCCTTTGTTTTTACGCAGAGCGGCAATGATATTATTGAACTCTGGTCTGTCAAAAGTCTTAGCTGAATAGTCTTCCTTATAAAAGGCAACTATTTCGATGCTATTAATAGCGCAGTATTTCCGAAGCATTTCTTCCTGATGCGCAAGACTATGACCTTTCTCAGCTTGCTCGTCTGTACTCACTCGGATGTATAAAATGGCTTTCATTTGCTTCATCTGTTTCCGGTTTTAGCTCTATAAATTTATTCCTGTTTTGAAATCGTTCTTCTGCAACTGAAAGCGCAACATTACACATGGCATACAACCATTCCCTGATTTTGAATAATTGTTCATCATTGTATTGAACCCTGTCATCATTCCATATCGCCCTGAATTGTTCGATAGAAATTCTATCGGGGAAAACATCAGTTTGTTGGTAACCTTTTGCTCTGTCTTGTGCAATTAACGTGCCTATTTCTTTTTGCCTTTTTCTCTCCATACAAATATACAACTAATTGATTATCAATGTGCTATGTTTTTTAGTATTAGAATTTCATTCACTTTTTATACCTCTGATTTTTAACAACTTCTCAAATGTTGCTCACTTATCAATTGCTTTAGCCGGTCCGTGTTTTACCATATAGTAATCCAACATTTCAACTAATATGCCTCCTACTGCTTTGGTTACAGCGGTACGCCTGGGTAAGGCAGCAGCTTGTATCAATTGCTGAAGTTTTTGTTCTGCTTCAGCCTGCGAATTTGCTTCAATCGTTATCGGTAGTGTATAATGCGCCATTGTCTGATTTTAAAGTTGAATTGAATTACGCTGCCTTTTTTGTTTGGTCACCCTGCTTTATTGCATGTTCCATAACAGTGATCGTTTGGTCAACAAAGGAATTGTGCATAAACAGGTATTGAATGATCTGTACCACCCTGTCAATATATTCCGGTTTAAAGAATGGACTCAATGCATCCTTAAGGCTTTGTTCATCTCCATCCGTTATATCTCCGGTAAATGCTTTGGGTGTAACCATTTTCTGAAAGGTAGCTGTACTATCTTCTTCCTGAACGGTGGCTCCAGATGTTTCTTCCACTGGTAATGGAATGGTCTTATTGCCTCCTAAAAGATCGCCGATCAAGGGGATACCACTAAGCGCATTCGGTTTGCTCGCAAGAAACATCCCTGCTAAACCAACAATGGTCTCGGTAATTTTATTCGATTTCGTGCTTTTCTCAGCTTCAAGCTGCTCTATCTTGCCTTTTAGCTGCTCAGCATATTCCTCTGCCTCACCCAACTGTTCCTTTAGATCATCGTAGTCCTCTTTTAACTTGTCAAATTCCCACTTTTTTCTCTCCTGAAGCATTTTTGTGTTAATAGACTTTTCTATGCCGGATAACTCTTGCTGCGATGGGTCTTCTTCTCTTAGCAGTAAATTATATCGGTTACACCTGTTTGAAGTGCCGTCATAAATGTTGATTATAATACTCCGTGTTTCCGGTAAAACAAATTCCTCGTGTCCGTGAAACCTTTCCGGATCAGATGTTCGCGATACTACCTTTAGCTCGTCGACTCTCACATCGTATTCTTTTGGAGTACCATTATCAGCTTCGTTTCTTAATAGCTGATAAATCAGATTAACCCGTGTCGATGAATAAACCTCTTTTATAATTGCCATTTTATTGATCGTTTTTTTGTGTTTAGATTTTTTCTACTTGTTATTCAAATACCTCTTCAACTCCTCCTGCGAAAAAAGTATTCTACCCCTCTTACTTCTTTGAATGGGTGTTAATTCGCCGGAATATATTAATCCATAAAGCCTGGACACTGATAAATTCAGATACTCCGCTGCCCCGTTTATCGGAAGTGGTTTATCTCTTGGCATATGGCTGAGGTTGTCCAGTCGCTTCTTCAAACCAATTACCTCTTTGATAAGCATATCCATTTTTTCTTCCATTCTTATTAGTTGTTCTTCCATATATACTGCTCTTTTTTTATGTAAATCCACAAAGCTACTTTAGTCAAAAAACCTCATTTCCAGATTCAGGTCATCTTGTGTCGTACTGTTCCGAACAATTCCGAGTTGTGCTGAACAATTCCTTTTTGCTCCCTTTTTGCCTGCGTAGGTTAAAACCACAACAAAGCTACATTGGCGAAAAAGTGCACTTACCGCATTCGGGCATACTTTACGATACACTACAAACAATTCCTTAAAAGGATTAAACTTCCCAACTTTTACTGTCGATTTTATTAAAGGTACAATGGGTAAAAAGGCAGATTTCCCTGTTTGGGCCATTTAGGACCATTCATGCACCACATTCCCCATTTGTGCCACTTATTTCCACTTTTGTGCGTTCTTTTATTGCTGGACAAAGGTACTTTCATCGCAAAGGGGGCTTTCCAGTTTGGGTAGTTACAGGCACCTAAAGCGGTAATATTCCGCGCCTGGGCATAGTCCGGCATGTTATAGACAGCTTACCTGTTTCGCAGTAGTTATTTTTTTTCATATAATTTTTGTAGCAAAAACATCTTAAATCATAACTTTTGTGGCAACTTCAAGAGTTTTATTGCGGTAGTAAGCATTTCTAATCCCTTACTTCTATTCAAACAAAAGACAATAAACGCCATTTACTGTCTTTTGTTTGAATTTACTATCTTTGTAATAATTAGGACAAAAGCAATGACTGCGAACATTCTTATAGAACAGCTTAGAGAAAAATTCATAGATAAAGGAACTTTTTCTCGTGATGAGCTATATAGCTTTTATCGAAAATTTGAACCTGACTTAAAGGAGACAACTTTTAGATGGCGGATTTATGACCTTAAAGCAAAAAACATAATAATACCTATATCAAAAAAACTCTTTTCATTTAGTAATAAACCTGCTTTTATTCCGGAAATCGGAGCCGCAGAAGAAAATATATTTTATAAGATAGAGCAGCAATATCCCACTTTAAAACAATGCATCTGGTCTACCAAAGCTGTAACAGAGTTTATGCTCCATGTACCTTCAAAATTCTTAACGGTATTGGAAGTTGAAAAAGATGCACTTGAGTCAGTATTCTATTTTTTGAAAGATGCAGGTATTCCTAATATTTATTTAGAGCCAGAGGAAAAGGAAATAGAACTATATATCAGCGAACTGGAGGCGGCTGTAATTATTGAGTCTTTAACCACTAAGGCACCTACACAGCATGCTGGGAAAGTACCTACCATAACTATTGAAAAAATGCTTGTAGATCTGTATTGCGACAAGAAAATATTTGTCGCTTATCAGGGAAGCGAACTAGCACACATTATCAATACCGCCTACAATCGCTATATAATCGATTTTACCAGATTATTCTATTATGCAAAAAGGCGGGGGAAAGACAAACTTTTTTTAGAATTTCTATTGAGTAAAACAGACATACCAAATTTCATCTTAAATGATAGATAGCAGATCACTATCCGGCGAATGGTTAGCCGAAAAAAGAAACAAACACGGCAAAGATCCTTCTATAATGGAGGCAATGATCCATGCTTTGTACTTATTGGAACAGATTTCACTAACTGGCCTTGATTTCATATTCAAAGGAGGCACAAGCCTAGTGCTGTTACTCGAGAAACCACAACGATTCTCAGTAGATATTGATATAATCGTTAAGCCTGAAACAAAGCGGGAAGATCTGGAAAAGCACTTATCAAAGATCATCGGGAACAGTGTGTTTATTCGGATGGAACTTGACGACAGAAGGAGCTATAAAGAAGGTATTCCGAAGGCTCACTATAAGTTTGTCTACAGATCAAATGTTCCGGCAAAGAACCAGAAAGGAGAGGCCATTACTAACCCTGAGCGGGAAATTTTATTAGATGTTCTGTTCTCAGATCATCATTATCCAGTCCTGATTGACAAGCCGATCCATACTGACTGGCTGATAGTTTCCGGTGATGCAATAATGGTCAAAGTACCTGATGTAAATTCGATAGCCGGTGATAAATTGACTGCATTTGCGCCCAATACCACCGGAGTGCCTTATCAATCAGATAAGGAGAAGGAAATAATAAAACAGATATTTGACATTGGTCATTTATTTGATCTTGTTAATGATCTGCCGACATTTAGGAAAGCATATGAAGCCACCGCCAAAGGTGAAATACAATACCGGCCAGAAAGGAAAATCGAGTCCATCGAGCAAATTCTGAAAGATACTATTGATACAGCTATTCTGATCGCAAGAAAAGACGTTCAGTTGACGGCGGAGGATAAAGTCAGATTTGCCGAACTACAAGCAGGCATCAATCAGTTTGGCCATTTCGTTTATATAGGTAATTTCAGGATAGAGCATGCTCAGGTGGCAAGTGCTAAAGCTGCATATCTGTCTGCAATTGTTCTTTCAAACCACGAAGGAGAGATACAACGATTTCATGATCAAATTCCATTAGCGGAATACATGATCGCGCATCCGGAATACAATTTTCTAAATAAGCGTCTGAAATTTGTAGCTAAAGGAGAAGCGCTATTTTACTGGTACCAGATAATCAACTTGCTATTTAAATAGAATTATCAAGATTTCACCGGAAAAAGCAATGGATTATTATAGAACTGATAGTGTTTTTATTGTGTACCAATTAACCATAGTGCCAGATTATTAAAGATTATTAAAGAACTACTGCGTCCTAAACACTGAAGCAGCCACACAGCACAGTGAATTGCATTGTTGAGCCACATTTGTTGTATTTTTCAGCATTTAATACCAAGATCAGACTATAATTATGCCCACATTACTAGAGTTTTGGCAACATGTGGTGCGGCATAGCTGGTGCCACACCCATCAACTATCTTGCCTGTAACATCTAAAGATAGTAAGCCATGCCCTAAGATGGGATGAATGGTTCCTGAACCACCTACATGTGCGAAATCCGGCTTAAGTCCAATTCTGAGCCCCGGCCCTCGGCAGCTATAATTACTTAATGCATATGGGATAACACCATCAATATTGGGCGGATTTAGTGCCGCTACGCTAACGTTGCGGCAACTTTCAGCTGGTTTTTTAATTGCGTCATTCCTTGAAGATGCAAGAATTTTTAAAGCTTCGAACGTATCTGCGGGCCATTCTCTTCTCATATCAACTGGCTTAGTGTTTCCAGCTGAGATTACGAAAACCACATCATTTTCCTCCGCAATTTTGTCCAGTAATTGAGCAAAAAGGCTATAACCAGTAGTAGAAGCATGCTCTTCTATATTCATACTAAAGTTAAAGATCCGAACACCAGTTCTAGCCTTTAATTCTTGCACAGCGCCTTCTAACTCGTTGAAAAATTGAAATGGTTTTGGGAAATAAGTTTCATATTTGTGTGCAAGCGGTAGGATATCTAAGTCAATAATTTTGCAGCCATCATAGCCACATACACCCATTCTTGGAGAGTTGACCACTGGTAATGTCGATTAATCGGCAAAATCCTCGCAGGTTTCGGCATGCTTTTTAGCACATTTTTCACAAAATATGCTGGGATTATAACAGGTAGTACACAATACTGCCGCTGGTTCTTTGCTGCATAGATCACACATGATTTCAAGGGGTTTATTACGGCTCAGTAGTTCTATCCCGGCGGGGCATTCTACCGGGAAAACCTCCATCACCGTTAGCAAAAGTGATGTGGTGCTCCCAAAATCATAGTCATATTTTAGGTTGAAGTCTTTTTTTAGTATTTCTTTGGTACTTGATTCCATAATTCCACCCTCATCCGATTCCATTTCAAATATCGGATACCTTTTCCTTTCTTTTGGGTTTGTAAAAGCACTCATGTGCCCGCAACATTCAAGCCATATTGCGCGTAAGAAATAATCTATATCATCCATAAGCGCGTTACCAGCTACCCATAGATTTTAAAAATATAGACCGCCGCCACGTATATCATCTTCAATCCTCACATGAAAAGAGATGCCCGGTTTCAATACCCTGGCCTGTTGCTTTAGATGTGTATTTAACTGTTTCGATATGCCGGCTTTTGAAAATTCAGCATTACAAAAGTAAACTTGACCATACACTTACAGCGGTTACATATCGATTAATCAGTTGGGCGCGTAAAAAGTACAAGAAGTTACAGGGCCGGTTCAAAAAAGCATATAATTGGGTACGAGGATTTACAAAAATCCAATCCCAAACTATTTGTTCATTGGGCATAGATGTAGCAAGGTCTGAATAATAAGAGCCGTATGATGAGAGATTGTCAAGTACGGTTCTGAGAGAGGCTTGAGATGAAATTCCCCTTGCCTACTCTACATTGCCGGAATTACTTACCTGATCAGTAGCACCGTGCCTGTTTTTGACCTGATATTGCCTTTGTTATCCTTGTAAATGAGCTCGTAATTATAAGACCCGCCATCAAGCCTGGTGCCATTATAGGTTCCGTCCCATATGGGGTTCTGAGTCTCGGCGGTATGTATCAACCGCCATTTGGTATCATAAATCTTCATGCTGATCAGCGTAGCATTTTTTATGGCCAGTGGCCGGAAATAATCATTGAGTCCATCGCCATTGGGTGTGAAAGCGCCGGGTGCGGTAAATTCAGAGTATTCAACAACATTGATATTTATGGTGTCGTTGCCGAGGCAACCTCCGGTATCACTTACACCGTGAAGGATGTAGGTAAACAAACCAGGGGAAGGATAGTGTCCCACCGGGTTTGGAATGGAATTGTTGGTTAGGTTAGTGGATGGGGTCCAGGAATAAGAAGATGCATTTGTAGCATTGAATTGGATGGAATCACCAACATAAATGGCTGTATCATTTCCTGCAAAGGGATGGTAATAGCTTCCGGAGAGATTAACCACAGTAAATTCAAATTCTCTCCTTACAGTATTGATGATTACTCCACCACGCCATTCATTGCAGCATATGGATATGAGGTAATGGCCAAGGGTATTTGGGGTTCCTGTGAGTAACCCGGTAACAGGATCAATAGCTAAATCTACGGAACAAGTCATTGGATTGGAATAGGAAAGTGGCGGCATATAGTCAATTGGAGCGTATGGTGGTGGTAAAGGAGGAAATGGCTTAATATCTGTGGTTGCTCCATTGAATGCATTACATAATTCATAACTCAGCGAGTCGCCATCAGCATCGGTGGCTGAGTGGTCAAACGCAAATGAATAATCCCTGGCTATTTCCAATGGCGGATAATCACTGAAAACAGCGCTGTTATTTGTTGCAGCAAGTGAAGTGGGGGGTATTTTTATGAAATAAGTGGAACCTGAACCGCCAGGATCCATAACATTGATAAGGGCGTTGTTCTTGCAACAACGCTGATAAACGATAGTATAACCTGTGCTGCTGGAAGGCAATAAGTAAACTTTTGTAAATGTTTTTTTGAGTACACATAATGGGGCTAATCCGGTACCGCATGGTCCCATGCAATAAACAGGCATGGATACCGAAGATGAGAAACTAACACTATCGGCTGAATACAGAGATGTGCCATTATATACCCCAAAAAAAGCAGGATTATCCCCATATATAGCTCCAGGTTCTCCTCCCATACAGTCTTCATACAAATTGAATGTAATCTCATATATATGCCTGATGCTTCCATAAAAGGAGGTGTCACCCAGATACCTATACGTGAAATCATCGCCTACAAGATGGGTAGCCCTGACATTGGTAAATGACAGGCAGGTGAGTAGAAGGCATAGGATGCGTAACCGGGGAATGGAAAAATTCTTCATAAAATGATTGTTTAAGGTACATTATGGGAAACGGAATTATAAGCAATTTAGTATATACTCCGTAATAAATACTATAGACGATAAAATGATGCCGAAACTTGGGCATGTAAAAAAATAAATATTTTTATAAGCAACGATTTTCCCTCGAAATTCAGTTAATGAAAACATAAATGATTGATTGTTAAGAGCAATGGAACAATATTTGCTGTTATTTGGCGTAGAAATATAGTTATGGGTATAAACAGGAAATTAAGCGTACTGGCAGGAGTGGTTATTTTTTTTGGTACAGCAGCAATTACATTGAATTCGTGCGTACACGCACCCTATGTGATGCCTGAAAGTCAGCGTACCAATGATCCGTCAATCTGTTTTGAACGGGATATCCAGCCCATATTTATTTCCAATTGCGCCAAAAGTGGCTGCCATAGTGGCAATAGGGGAGCAGGGGGATATTTGCTTGATAATTATAAGCATATTGTCAGCAAAGGAATTGTTCCGGGTAATATTGCTGCGAGTAAAATCTGGGAATCTGTTGATATGCACACTTTTAGTGTTCAGCATATGCCTATCCAATCTCCCGACCTGACTCCCACAGAACTGGATCTGATAAAGAGGTGGATCATAGCCGGGGCTACCGATAGCGGCGCTTGCGCAAATACATGCGATAGTACAATTTATACTTTCAGCGGCGCTATTCAGCCTATGATGCAACTCAATTGCCTGGGCTGTCATAATTCAGCAAGTTCATTGGGTGGTAGTCTGGCCGACTATGCCAGTATAAAGAATGCTGCGGTGAGCGGAAGGCTAATAGGAGACGTGAAACACACAGCAGGATATAATGCGATGCCTCTGGGAGGAATACAATTGTCAGATTGCCAGATTGCCCAGATAACCAAATGGGTAGCAGCCGGCGCTCCAAATAACTAGGACAACCGATGGACTTCAATCCAATTATACTATGTTCATCATAGAACATAGTATATCTATTGGCGGAACTAAAAAGCAAGCTGAGTGGACAGATGATGACCTGGCAACTGAGGATTGAAAAAAATCACATCCACTCTGCGGCAAACTGGTTGAAAGAATGCCTCAACTCGTTTATGATCTTTTCTTCAGTAATAAATTTTGTTTCTAATTCATTGTGCTGGGTAAACAAAATGCCATCAATATAGCCGGCGCCTGAAGCCTTTGTTTCATGAGCGGCTTTCTTAACATTAGCCTTTATCTCATGATCGAGCAAATGGATATTTTCAACCTGTATTCTGAGTTGGTTCTCAAAATGCTCAATAGCTATCATTACTTCTTTACCTGTATTCTTCTTTGCTATCTCGGTGAGTCTGTTGTTAAGCATCTTCAACTCATCTTTGTAGAAATTCAGCGCACGCAACCAGTCGTTGTGCGCATTATTCATGTGTGTGATACTTACCTTGCTTAAAGTATCTGAATTGCTTGTCTTGTTCATTGCTTAGATGTTTTAACAAAAGTAAGTCCCCTTTCCGCTACATTTTCATGATTAATGTCATAGGAAATTAATCGAAATAGTTATATAAATAGTATTCCAAATTGCTAACGGGCTATTTTAATGCATTCCGGGACGTTGATCATCCCCGAAATGTGATTTGACAGTCAGTTTGTTTATTGTTATCAGGAAGGAATAATAAACAACAAATTAAGGTCATAAACCTCCTAGGTATTTGAAGTTCTTGAGCAAGAGGTTAATATCTGTTACAGGGGTATAACTATGCGCATAAGTAATGTTGATCTGGGTTTTAACTTCAGTTGATGGCTCATAATCTTCCAGTATGTTGTAAGGTTGTAGCGCGCCTTTACGGATTGCCGGCAGGTATTTCTGATTTACACCTGTTGCATATCCTATCCATGTGATTTTGCCCGACAGCACTCTAAAGCAGTTGATAAGAAAACCGACCGGTTTTTTTAATAAAAAGAAGCAGAAAGGAAACAGGATAATAAACAAAAATGCGGAGGCTATATCCAGCATCCGTTTGTTTCGTACGTTGGCAAAATCTGAAAGATTAAACCGGCGGTCCAGTGTATACAGGTCGCCCGAAGTGCTGCTGGAGTTGCTGCCAACAAAACTCTGGCTGCCGGGCAGGTGTATTTTGTATTCATAGTCTTTGCCGCACAATTGCATCTGCTCAAATACATTATTATAAGTCAGCCCGTTAATGCAGAAGATAACTTCGTTAACTCCAGTAGTAAACAACAGTTGCTTCATTTCGGGCAGTGTAGCCAGCGCTTCTTTTTTCTCAGTTGTTGGGCTAACACGGCCCGATAATTCAGGAGCATAGTTTACCTGCTGCAATATTGCGGCGGTTTGCTGGTATGCATTTTCGTTGGCTACAATAATAGCTCTGCGTGGCAGTTTATCATAGGGTATGAACTTAAGAATGCCCATTCGGTATAGGATCTCATGTAAGCCAAGAAGAACAACCGTTCCTCCAAAACCAGTGAAGATGATGATGGCACGAGAATAGCGGTATTCAGGAGGCAGCAGTCCGTAATAGGCCAGGATTGCCACCGTGCCGATAAGCATACCCCTCGTGACCTTGAGCGCGCGGTAGGGCTGGTCATAAGCGCCGTTTACATAGAGCGAAAGTAGCCACAAGACAATATATGCGGGGAATGTAGCGTATACGGAGGCAGGTGGTATTGGCATAATGTTCTTCACTTCCTGTACCCAGAAATTCTTTATTCCCCATAATGTCAGCAGGAGTATCAAGGCATCGAATAAAGGCATGTGAAGTACTTTCAGGCCGCGCTTTAGTGTGCCGAGAACAGCTCTGAGTATAATGCCAATATTGATAAAAAGCACAAAAAGGTTGGCCTGTTTTTTTGTGTAGTGCTTCTTTACGAATGTCACCAGCGCCTCATTGAATATGCGCACATACGACAAAGTCATTTTTCGGGTACTTTCTCCTTTATAATGAATCAGGTCGACTTCAGGGAAGTAAATATTTTTAAAACCTGCTTTTTGAATACGGTAGGAAAGGTCGACATCCTCGCAGTACATAAAATAGTCCTCATCGAAGGGACCACCGGCAATATCCATAGCCGATCGGCGCACAATCATACAGCAACCCGACAGTACATCAACAGAAGAAGTTTCCCGCTCCCCGATATGTACAGCATAATATTTATTGAAGTAGGCCGAGCGTGGAAAAAGCTTATTAATTCCCAGTGTCTTAAACAATGCAACAGAAAGAGAGGGGAATGATTTTTTAGAATCAGGTGCAAATTGTCCTTTACCATCTATAAGCCTGGGCCCAAGCGCACCGGCTTCAGGATGGGCATCAAGATAGGGGAGGGTGCGGGTAAAGAAGTCCTCAGGCATAACTGTATCAGGGTTGAGGAACAGGATATACTCGCCTTTGGCTATGGCTACACCCTGGTTATTTGCCTTCGAAAACCCTTTATTGTCCTTATTTTCTATCAGAACAGCCGTTGGGAATCGCTCCCTGACCATTTCGCAACTGCTATCCGAAGAATTATTGTCAATAACGATAACTTCTCCATCAATATCCTTCAATGCCCTGAAGAGGGAATTGAGGCATACTTCAAGGAAGTACTTGACATTATAGTTAACAACAATTACAGATAGCTTCATCCTCTGGTTAAAGTAATGTTTGCGAAGGTAATTAAAAGTCTAAAGTAGAGAGTCTAAAGTGGAAAGTAGTCAGTAGAAAGTCTAAAGTAGATAGTCTTAGCTAGAAAGTCCAGGGTAATAACGACAAAATGATGTAATTATGATGCGATTGATGAATTGAAAAGAAAATCTGCATACACATATTTAATTTCTTAACTAATCGGTAGCTGACTTAAGCTTTTTTCCTGATTGGGATATTGGATGGAGCTGAAGTTGGCAATTACCTAAGTAATGGCTATATCCTTGTTGTCGCAAAAAATACAATGAAAAATATATTATGCATTATTTAGAGATGGTTGAAGGAAATATTAATTACTTTTGCACCCTAATTTTAAAGAATGCAAATAGCAATAATTGGAACAGGCTATGTAGGCCTGGTAACAGGTACCTGTTTTGCCGAAACTGGCAATAATGTTACCTGCATAGATATTGATGAAAGAAAAATAGAGCAACTTAAACAAGGGAAATCGCCAATTTATGAGCCAGGTCTTGATGTGCTGCTTGAAAGGAATATAAAAGAAAAGAGAATCCATTTCACTACTTCGCTCAGTGAAGGTATTAGTAATGCACGGGTAGTTTTCCTGGCTTTACCCACGCCTCCCGGCAAGGATGGCAGCGCCGACCTTCAGTATGTGCTGGATGTGGCTCAGTCATTGAGTAGTCTGATTACAAAATATACAGTTATCGTAAATAAGAGCACTGTGCCGGTTGGTACAGCCGAAAAAGTGCATGCTGTATTGGTTCAGAAGCTTGACCCCTCCTTGTTTGATGTGGTTTCTAACCCTGAGTTCCTGCGTGAAGGGGTGGCTGTGGAGGATTTTCTCAAGCCAGACAGGGTAGTGATAGGTACCTCAAGTGAAAAGGCAAGAAAAGTAATGGATGAGTTGTACCAGCCATATGTAAGACAGGGAAATCCTATCTATTTTATGGATGAACGTTCCTCTGAAATGACCAAGTATGCTGCCAACAGCTATCTGGCTATGCGTATATCGTTTATGAATGAGATGGCCAACTTATGCGAAAAAACCGGGGCTAATGTAGACTGGGTGCGTATTGGCATAGGTGGCGATAGCAGGATAGGTAAAAGGTTCCTTTTCCCCGGCATAGGTTATGGCGGAAGCTGTTTCCCTAAAGATGTAAAAGCGCTGGCTTTTACTGCCCAGGATATGGAATATGACTTTCAGTTGCTGAATACTGTAATGAAGGTGAATGAACGTCAGAAACTGGTATTGGGCAAGAAAGTAAAGAACTACTTTGGCAGTGATCTTACCGGATTTACTTTTGCGATCTGGGGACTGGCATTTAAGCCTGAGACCGATGATATCAGGGATGCACCTGCGCTGGAGCTGATAAAGGAATTGACTGAAGCCGGTGCAAAGTTGCGTGTATTTGATCCTGAAGCAATGAATAATGTGCGACAACTGATGGGCGATAAAATATATTATGCAGCCGATCAGTATGATGCAGTTGAGGGCGCAAGCGCTGTGATCGTAGTAACGGAATGGAGTGAATTCAGGAATCCTGATTTCGACCGGATTGACAATATGCTGATACACCCGGCGATTTTTGACGGACGTAACGTTTACTCACTGGATAAAATGCAGGATCTTGGATTTTACTACGAAAGTATCGGCCGTAAGGTGATACATCCACAGGTACATGACACGTTGGAAATGCCTCATAATCCATTATTGAGCGACAGAGGCATGCTGGATTAGAATCACTAAATTTCATGTAAGGAAGGAGCAGTTTGGGTTTGTTGGATTACTTTTGACTTATTTCTTTATACATACGACTTTATACTTTATACTTTATACTATACAATGGCAAAAAGAATATTGATTACCGGTGCAGCAGGTTTCCTTGGGTCACATTTGTGCGACCGTTTTATTAAAGAAGGGTACGAGGTCATTGGCATGGATAACCTGCTGACAGGGAATATCAAGAACATAGAGCATCTTTTCCCGGTAAAAGAATTTCAGTTTTACCATCACGATGTTACGAAGTTTGTGCATGTTCCCGGCAATATAGATTATATCCTTCATTTTGCTTCACCCGCAAGTCCGATCGATTACCTTAAAATGCCGATCCAGACTTTGAAAGTTGGCGCATTGGGAACGCATAATTTACTCGGTTTAGCCAAGTCTAAAGGTGCCAGAATACTGGTTGCATCTACTTCCGAGGTATATGGAGATCCGTTGGAACATCCTCAAACCGAGGAATATTGGGGTAATGTAAATCCGGTTGGCCCGCGTGGTGTTTATGATGAAGCTAAGCGCTTTATGGAAAGCATAACGATGGCTTACCATACTTTTCATCAGGTAGAAACCCGCATCATCAGGATATTCAATACTTATGGCCCAAGGATGCGACTCGATGATGGCCGTGCATTGCCTACATTTATGAGCCAGGCGCTGAGGGGAGAAGATATTACAGTATACGGAGACGGTTCTCAGACCCGCTCTTTCTGCTATGTAGATGATTTGGTAGAAGGTATTTATCGCTTATTACTGAGTGACTACAGCAGACCTGTTAATATTGGCAATCCTTCTGAAATAACACTTCTGGAGTTTGCAAATGAGGTGCTTGAACTGACAGGTTCAAAATCGAAAATAGTTTTTGAACCACTCCCTCAGGACGACCCTAGGCAGCGCCAGCCGAATATTACCAAAGCCCGGAATATACTGGGTTGGGAGCCTAAGGTAGACAGGCACGAAGGGTTGAAACGGACATTGGAATATTTCAAGCAGCATATTTAGTGTTTGATTCAAAGTATATCCTCGAAAAAAGGCTGCGCAAATTTTTTGTGCAGCCTTTTCGCAAATAGGAACCAATATTAACCAGGTATTAATACATCACAGAAATATGGAAAATTATCTCGTTAATCTTAGTATATCACAAAAATTCTAAGTATTTTTAAGACTTAGTTTGAATTGTAAATTTATTAATTATGAAAAAGACCTTTAACCAGTTACTAATCCTATTCATTCTTGCGATATTATTTTCCTCTAAAACGCAGGCTCAAATTATCACTACTGTTGCAGGAAATGGGATTGCCGGTTATTCTGGAGACGGACTACCAGCAACTGACGAAGAATTATATAAACCTTGTGGTCTGTTCAAAGATGGAGCTGGTAACATTTACATTGCCGACTGTTATAATAATCTGGTTCGAAAAATAAATACTTCAGGTATAATTTCTACAGTAGCGGGAAATGGATCATCAGGTTTCAGTGGAGACGGGGGGCAGGCTACAAATGCAAAGTTGCAGGAGCCAGTAGCTTTGTTTATGGATCCTTCCGGTAATTTGTATATAGCTGATTATCTCAATCACTGCGTTCGAAAAGTAAACTCATCAGGTATAATATCAACGGTTGCAGGTATTGGCGGATCATCTGGTTTTAGCGGAGACGGAACACCTGCAACAGGAGCTCTACTGAATGGCCCGGAGGGAGTTTTTATGGATGCATCGGGAAATTTGTATATTTCAGATGCTTTTAATCAAAGGATCAGAAAGGTAAGTGCTTCAGGTATTATAAGCACATTTGCTGGAAATGGAACTCCGGGCTTTTCCTCTGATGGTATACCTGCTACTAATAGTGAATTAAATTATCCATTTGGAGTTGTCGGGGATGCATCCGGTAACATTTATATTGCAGATCAGGTTAGCAACAGAATCAGAAAAGTTAATACTTCCGGCATTATTTCAACAATTGCAGGTACTGGTGCTACAGGTTATTTTGGCGACGGGGGGGCGGCAACATCTGCCCAACTTAATTATCCTTGCTTTTTATATCTTGAGGCAGCAGGTAATAATTTATATTTTTCAGACAGGCATAACCACGTAGTCAGAAAAATTAACTCATCTGGCATTATATCAACAATTGCCGGAACCGGTACACCTGGGTATACAGGAGATGGTGCTGCTGCAACACTAGCTACATTAAACTGGCCTACGGGATTAATGGTTGATAACGCAGGAAATATACTATTCTCAGATTATAATAACAATGTAATAAGGATGGTTGGTTCTCCAAATGATCCTCCTACTTTTAATATGGGGCATAACCAAACCCTGCTCGTTTGTGAAAATTCCGGATTAGTATCAATAAATTCATACTTGCCAATTTCAGATTCTGATGCAGGGCAAACAGAAACATGGGTACTCCATTCAGCACCTCTACATGGAACAGTAATTGGGTTACCCTATTCAGTTACATCGCCTGGAAGTACTGCTGCAATAACCCCTACTGGTGTTTCTTACCATCCAACATCTGGATACAGTGGTACTGATTCCTTTAAAGTTTGGGTTAATGATGGTACTTCCATTGATTCCACTACAATCCATGTAACCGTACAATCTTTCTTTGCCGGTCATATTACCCCCGATCCGGTGAATATTTGTCCGAGTAATACGGCAACACTATCAGCAGATACAGCAGGTGGTACATGGAGTAGCAGCAACACCGCCATTGCCACCGTATCTGGAGGGGTAGTAACAGGCGTGTCCGCCGGGTTTGTTGCCATTTCTTATACTATTACCAACTCATGCGGTACCACATCAAGTGCAACAGAAGTTGCAGTAGGTAATAAAGTTATTTCAACTTTTGCAGGTACGGGTGTTGCCGGTTATACAGGTGATGGTGGAGCCGCCACTGCTGCAAAGTTCAATAACACTCATGGTATTTCTGTTGATCCCGCTACCGGCATGATCTACATAGTTGATGATTTCAACTCTGCCGTTCGTAAAGTGGATCCGACAACAGGTATTGTAACTGCTGTAGCTGGAAATGGTACCGCCGGGTATACGGGTGAAGGCTCTGCTACTACTCATGAAATGAATCAGCCCTTCGAAGTTCTTGCTGATGGTTCCGGAAATATTTATATCACCGATGGTAGTAATAACCGGGTTCGTAAAGTCAACTCCTCCGGCATTATTTCCACTATTGCAGGTACAGGTACAGCCGGCTCACTGGGCGATGGTGGGCAGGCTACCGATGCGCAGCTTAATGTGCCTGCCGGCATTGTGTTTGATGCCGCCGGGAATATGTTCATCGGCGACATCAGTAATAATAAAATCCGTAAAATAGATCCTTCCGGTATAATTACAACCTATGCAGGTACTGGTACATTAGGATTCGGTGGGGATGGAGGCCAGGCTACTGCCGCGTTGCTCAGTCACCCGAATTATTTAAAAATGGATCCTAATGGAAACCTTTTAATAGTCGATAATGGTAATCATCGTGTCAGGAAAATAGATGCAGCGGGTATCATAACTACTATTGTAGGCACAGGTGTGAACGCAAATACAGGTGATGGTGGTCAGGCTACAGCAGCAGCCTTAAGCTATCCGGGTGGACTTGGTTTTGACAAAGCCGGAAATTTGTATATAGCATCTGACGGTGGTAACAGTGTGAGAATGGTAAATACTTCAGGTATCATTACTAAAGTGGTTGGTTCAGGATCTACCGGTTATACAGGTGATGGCGGCTCACCCTCTACTGCAACTTTACACACAGTAGTGGATGTTACGTTTGATGCCAATGATAATATGTTTATAGCAGATCAGCAAAACAGCGTTATCAGAAAGGTATCTGTAGTTGCGCCTGTTGTGCTTCCTGTTGTTGGTCCAAATGTACTATGTGTAGGCGCTACTATTACTTTGACTGATGCGACAACTCCAGGCACCTGGAGCAGCAGCAATCCTGGTGTTGCTGTTGTAGGTGCAACTACCGGAATTGTTACAGGTGTTGCTGGTGGCGTTACTATCATAACTTATTCTGTAGTTTATGCATGCGGCACTATGTACTCAACCCAGTCTGTGACTGTAAATGCTTTGCCTGCACCCATATCACCTTTAAGCGCAACAATATGTATCGGCAGTGCGGTTACATTTACCGATGCAACTTCCGGCGGAACCTGGAGCCTGACCACTACCAACGCCACTAATGTGGGAGGTATAGTTACCGGCGCATTTGTAGGTTTAGATACAGTGGTTTATACTGTTTCGGGTTGTAATGCCACTGCTCCTGTAACTGTAGTTGCTGCTCCTGCCGCAATATCTCCGGGCACGGGTACAGTATGTACAGGTGCAACAATTAGTTTTACTGATGCCACTGGTGGTGGTATATGGAGTATGACAAATACCCATGCCTCAATAGTTGGGGGTACGGTTACCGGTGTATCTGCAGGGTTGGATACAGTTTTATATTCTGTGGGTACCTGTGTATCAAAGGCATATGTAACTGTGAATACCAGCCCAGCGGCTATTTCACCGGCCAGTGCCACAATATGTGTGGGGAGTACAACCACACTCACTGATGCAACACCGGGTGGTACCTGGTCGGCTCAGAATGGAAATGCTACTGTTGTGGGTGGACTTGTTACAGGTATAGCAGCAGGAACAGATATTATTTCTTATACATTGGGTAGTTGTTATGCTACTTCAAATATTACAATTGTTACTGCCCCGGCAGCGTTATCTCCCGTCTCAGCGAGTGTTTGTGTTGGAAATACTGTGACTTTTACCGATGCTACATCAGGGGGTACCTGGACCATGCGGCATGCAAATGCTACAATCGCAGGTGGTATAGTTACGGGTGTTGCAGCAGGATTGGATACGGTAGTATATACAGTAGGTACATGCTTCGTTACTGCTCCTGTTACTGTTAATAATATGCCTGCTGCAATTAATCCGCTGACTGCTGTGACTGTTTGTGTGGGTTCAACCACCAATCTCACCGATGCAACACCGGGTGGGATCTGGAGCAGTGGCTCGCCATCCATTGCCACAGTAAGTGGTACTGGTGTTGTAACGGGTGTAGCCCCCGGAACCGCAACTATCTCCTATACTTCAGGTTTGGGTTGTGCGGTTACCAAGGTGGTAACTGTTGTGGCCGCTCCTGCAGGTATTTCTCCTGCTTCATCTTCTGTATGTATAGGAAATACTGTTACCCTGACTGATGCCACACCTGGTGGGGTCTGGTCGGCCAATAATGCCAATGCTACCGTAGCCGGAGGTATAGTAACCGGTGTTTCAGCAGGTGTTGATACAATAAATTATACAATAGGCACATGTTCTGTATCCGCTACGGTTACTGTGAATGCGTTACCTGCTGCAATTACTCCTGCAGGCGCTGTAAGTATGTGCGTAGGTGCTTCGGCAACACTGGCTGATGCAACTCCGGGTGGTACCTGGAGCAGTGGTGCACCCGGTACAGCCACAGTTACAGGGGGCGGTGTTGTTACAGGTGTTGCAGCAGGATCCGTTACTATTTCATATACTAATAGTTCAGGTTGCTCTGCTACCAAGGTGGTGACTATTGATGTCACTCCGGGTGCGCTCTCTCCTTCCTCTTCACTTATTTGCGTTGGTAATACGGTTACATTGACTGATGGTGTTGGCGGAGGCACTTGGTCAACCACTGCTCCAACTATAGCAACGGTTGCAGGTGGTGTGGTAACGGGTGTTGCCATAGGCAATGCTACTATAAATTACACGATAGGTACCTGTACAGCATCGGCCACTGTTACGGTGGCAGTTGCGCCAACTGCCGGTACAATTACAGGACCATCAACTGTTTGTGTCGGCAACACAATAACACTTTCTGATCCGACACCTGGTGGTGTCTGGAGCAGCACTATTACATCTGTTGCTACAGTTTCGGGTGCGGGTGTTGTTCTTGGTGTTGGCGGAGGAACAACAACCATCAGTTATACTGTTTCAAATGCCTGCGGATCTGCGGCAGCAACAGCTACTGTTACGGCTGTACCGGCTGGAGTTTCCCCGATCACAGGGCCTTCTACAGTTTGTGCCGGTACATTTGGCACTTTGGCTGATGCAACAACCGGAGGAACATGGAGTGCCAGTAACGCTCATGCTACCATATCAGGCGCAGGTTTGCTGACGGGTGTAAGTGTCGGTACAGATACCATTACCTATTCAATAACCAATGTATGCGGAACTTCATCAGCAACAAAAATCATTACTGTTGGTCCTTATCTGACTGCAGGTGCAATTACAGGTGCCGGCAGTGTTTGTGTGGGAGCTAATATTACACTGAGCGACCTTGCGCCAGGTGGTGTTTGGGGAGCAACAAATGGTAATGCAACTGTTGCGGGTGGATTAGTAACAGGTATTACTTCAGGTGTTGATACTATCAATTATACCGTGACAAGCAGTTGCGGATCAGCAGTGGCTACGCATGCTGTAACAGTTAATCCACTACCTAATGCAGGAACTATAACAGGTCCGGCGGCAATATGCATCGGTTCACTGATTATTTATACAGATGCAATTAGTGGTGGTGTGTGGGGTATCACAAATAGTCATGCTACAATTTCAGGTTCTGGTGTTGTGACTCCGGTTTCTGTTGGTACCGATACAATAACTTATACGGTAACCAACTCTTGCGGAACAGCTTCAACATCATATGTTATTACGGTTGGGCCATTCCTTACTGCAGGTTCAATTACAGGTCTTTCCACAGTATGTACAAGTTCAACAATTACCCTGACTGATGCAGCTCCCGGAGGCATATGGAGTGCAAGCAATAGTCATGCATCCATTGGAGGTACAGGTATTGTAACCGGTATGACTGCAGGTATCGACACGATTTCATATACTGTTACTAGTAGTTGTGGCGTCGCTATTGCTACAACTGTTATTACAGTTAATCCAACTCCTGTGGCAGGTACTATTTCAGGACCTTCTACTGTATGTATGGGCTCACCGGCTACTTATACAGATGCTGCCCCCGGTGGGGTTTGGAGCATTAGCAATGCACATGCCACAATTTCCGGCACAGGGCTGGTTACTCCGGTAAGCGCAGGTACCGATACTATTTCTTACACTGTAACCAATGTATGCGGAACCGCCATTGCCACTCAGGTGATAACCATCGGAGGTGTTGTTACTGCCGGAACTATTACCGGCGCTGGTATCATATGTATTGGCACTCCGGTTACATTGATTGATGCCACTCCGGGTGGTGTGTGGAGCGCCAGCAATGGTCATGCTACGGTAGCCGGAGGAGTTGTAACAGGTGTTACTGCTGGAATCGATACGATTTCCTATACAGTAACCAGCAGTTGTGGCACAGCGGTAGCTACTAAAATAGTTACGGTAAGTGCGCTACCTGTTGCTGGTGTTATCACAGGCCCATCGGCTATGTGTACGGGTACATTTACTCTGTATTCAGATGCTTCACCCGGTGGCGTATGGAGCCTGAGCAATACGAGGGCTACTGTTAGCGGAACCGGTTTGGTTACTGCAATTACAGTTGGTACAGATACCCTTTCCTATACCGTTACCAATGTTTGTGGTGTAGCATCTGCTATCAAGGTCATTACTATAAGCACCTCCGCTGGTGCCGGAACAATTACCGGACCTTCTGCCGTTTGCATAGGTTCATTAATAACATTGACTGATGGTACACCTGGTGGTGTTTGGGGTACTATCAATTCGCATGCTTTTGCTGGTTTAACTGGTATCGTCACAGGTCTTTCCGCAGGTGTTGATACAATTACTTATTCGGTAACCAGCAGTTGCGGTACTGTTGTGGCAACTCATGTTGTAACTGTCAGCGCTACTACAGCTACCGGCACTATTACAGGACCATCGGCTGTATGCTTTGGTTCAACAATTACACTTTCTGATGCTGTAGCCGGTGGTACATGGAGCAGCAGTAATGCCAATGCAACTATTTCTCCATTGGGTATAGTGAATGGTATCACGCCTGGTCTCGACACTATTATATATACTGTTACCGGAGTTTGCGGTACCGCATCAACCTCTGTGGTAATTAGTATTGACAATACACCGGTTGCTGGTACAATTACAGGGCCATCTACTGAATGTGTTGGCGCTTCCATATTATTAACAGATCCTGCACCGGGTGGAACATGGTCGGCAGTTAATACAAATGCTACTGTTAGCGGAACCGGCATGGTAACCGGAGTATCGGCAGGTACTGATTTGATCAGTTATACAGTTACAAACGCCTGCGGTTCTGTTGCAGCCACGATGATGGTAACGATTAATCCATTGCCGGATGCCGGAACAATTACAGGCGCTGACAGCGTGTGTATC
This sequence comes from uncultured Bacteroidota bacterium, assembly GCA_903903635.1. Taxonomy (GTDB): domain Bacteria; phylum Bacteroidota; class Bacteroidia; order Chitinophagales; family Chitinophagaceae; genus Nemorincola. Next base: position 39,499 of record CAIUZK010000011.1, on the reverse strand, counting down.
GGTTCATCAATAACTTTATCTGATGCATCACCTGGTGGTATCTGGAGTGCAGGCAATGCCAATGCAACAGTTTCGGGTATCGGTGTTGTTTTTGGAATCACCAGTGGCACTGATCCTATTTCTTATACTGTTATCAATAGTTGCGGTACTGCTTCATCAGTATTGATCGTAACTATTTCGTCATTGGCTACAGCAGGAACAATATCTGGTATATCCAGTGTGTGCGTTGGTTCTGGTATTACACTTACTGATGGCGTACCTGGTGGTACGTGGTTGGCCAGCAATGGTCATGCATTGGTTACCGGACCTGGAATTATTAACGGAGTTAGTGTAGGTGTGGATACCATATTGTATGTGGTTACTACAAGCTGTGGCACGAGTACTGCGTTTAAAGTTATTTCAGTAAATCCGGTGCCTGTTGTATCCGCAATTAGCGGGCCAACAAGCCAGTGTACAGGAACAACTATTTCTCTTACTGATGTTACTCCGGGTGGTATCTGGACCAGCAGTATGCCTTCTGTTGCAACTATCGGGCTCACCTCAGGTATTGCAACCGGTATTTCAGTTGGTACTACAACCCTGACCTATACCGTAACAAATTCATTTGGTTGTCCGGGTAGTGTTACCTCACTGGATACAGTTAATCTTATGCCTGTTACGCCTGCAATTACAGGTGCAGCGGATGTATGTGTGGGTGGAAATGTGACGCTTGGTGATGCTTTGGCCGGTGGAACGTGGACCAGTAGTACTCCATCTGTTGCAACAGTCATAGCAGGAACTGGTGTAGTAACCGGTGTTTCAGCAGGAACTGTTACAATCAGTTATATAGTTGTAAATTCCTGTGGTACATCATCTGTCACAAGATTGGAAACTGTAAATCCGCTGCCGGTTATTGCTCCGGTTACAGGTACAGCCAGTGAGTGTCCTGGTTCTGCTACAACTTTGAGTGATGCAACTCCGGGCGGTGTTTGGAGCAGCAGCAATATTGCTATCGCTGCAGTGGGTACTTCAACAGGAGTTGTTACCGGCATTACTTCAGGTACAGTATTGATCAATTATACAGTTACCAATTCATTCGGTTGCAGCAATACTGTCTCAATTACCAATACCGTAAATGTCGCACCGGTTGTAGCAGCCATTACTGGTTCCGCAAATGTGTGTGTGGGTGCATCTTCAGCTTTGGCTGATGCTACCCCTACAGGTACATGGACAAGTAGTAATCCTTCGGTTGCAACAGTTAGTGGCAGTGGGTTGGTAAGTGGTGTTGCTGCAGGAATTGTTACCATAACTTATAGCGTGGCAGGAACCGGATGTACGGGCATCGCAACTATTTCAGATACAGTAAATTCTATACCGCTACCAGCGCCAATTACAGGAGGAACCAATGTCTGTGTAGGGGCCGCCTTAACTCTGGCTGATGCAATAGCCGGAGGTACATGGAGCAGCAGTAATATATCCGTAGCAACTATCAGCGGTTCAGGCGTTGTGACAGGCATTAGTGCCGGAACTTCAGAAATTTATTACTCAATAAGCAATAGCTGTGGATCTGTAACAGATTCTATTTCAATGAGTGTTCAGGTATTTCCATCTGCGGGTACCATAACAGGTGCTACCGGTGTTTGTCAGGGATCTGCTGTTACATTGGCTGATGTTGCTGGAGGTGGTGTTTGGAGCGCCTCAAATGCAAGGGCAACTGTAGGATCAACAACAGGAATTGTTACAGGGGTAACTGCTGGTTTGGATACCATAAAATATACGGTTACCAACTCCTGTGGATCGGCAACGGCTTCACATCCTATATCAATCAATGCAGCCCCTTATCCGGGTGTAATTTCAGGATATACCAGTGTTTGTGCAGGCATGTCTATTGCACTGACAGAATCAGTAACTGGCGGAACATGGAGCAGCAGCAATTCTTCCGTTGCTACAGTTAGCGCCGGTACTGTAGCAGGTTTAGCTATTGGTACTGTTACTATCAGCTATTCTGTTACTAATGGATGCGGCACAAGATCAGCTACACATGCCGTATCAGTTGTATCGCCGGAAGTTTGCCATACAATGACAGGCACTATCAAGGGCAGTGAAGATGAAATTTCTGTATTCCCTAATCCGGCATCAACAATATTAAATATCTCTGCTCCTGTTGTAGTAAATATTACGATGTTGAGTATTGATGGAAAAGTTGTGATCGATCAGAAATCGGTTACTAAAGTTGATATCAGCAATCTGGCAAATGGCATGTATTTTGTAAATATTTTTGATGAAAATGGCCAATTGCTGAAGACAATGAAGTTGGCTAAGATGGATTGATAACAAAAGTTAATCTGTAATATAATGGCCGTCCATATGGGCGGCCATTTTCATTTCACACACGATAAAAATGTCTTTTATTTAAGATGGTCAATCCGGCAAAATATCAATGCAAGTGGTTGGAAAACAAGTATTTGCATTATTGAAAATACTTGCTTTCTGATTTGGGTAAGTGATACTACCTGCATCATTCAATTGAATTTCTTAATTAATTATTGATATGCAAAAAAAATATTCTTTTTACTCTAAAAAGATGGTAATTTTATAAACATATTTTATTTACAGTTTTCCGAATCTGAAATCATCTCTATCCCCAGACAGATTGGAATACTTGTTTTTTATTTTCAATTCTACATTGATTTCTAAATATTGTTTTATGAACAAACGAATACTTCTGCTATTATTATCCATTTATTATTTTAATGGTGGTACGGTTACAGCGCAGGATTTTCCTGGAAAGGCGGCAACTTACAGCAGTAATAATGAGATTGATAAATCAGTTATTACTGGTCATTTTGAGGTCGAAGTGCATAAGAGTAATTCCACTCATCTTGAGCGAATAAATGTAAACTATAGTATTTCACCTGCTCCATTTATCAATATTTTAACCCTCGAACTGAATACCCCTGATCCGGTAATGTTCAATGTGACAATTACGGATAAATATGGAAAGAGTTTGACTAAATGGGCTGCTCAAAAACAGGATTATCGTTATAGCGATCGATTGGATATTTCCGGATTGGTACCAGGTAATTACAAGGTCAATGTTTTTTGGGACAGGTCTCCCGGATTACTGTATAGTATTCCATTTCAGAAGTTGGCTAAGTAATCAATACTATATTTTATTTCATTTTAATTATAGAGTGTATGAAAAAGCAGAATTTTATCAGGACGTTTTTTGCTGCTGTTGGGTTATTATTTATAGCTGGTGGTTTGCAGGCACAGCTTGTTAATTGTAATGTGTTTTTAAAGGGCAATTATGTAGAAGTTGGTATAAACTCAAACGGGGCTTTTGGTTCCGGTGAGGCTGCTCCCGGAGGTTATCATCCGCGGGGAGGGGTATCAATGAAAAATTCATGTACCGGAACCTGCACAGGTACCCTGGGTCTGGGTTGGGTTGCCGACCCAGATAGAGACGGATGGACAACCGGAACTCCGGCTTACTTTGGTGATTACTTTTTACCTGGTAGCCCACAGGAAGGGTGGAGCTTAGAAGTAAATGGCGTTCAAAGCAATGCCTGGAATCAGAATGCAGGTTGCGGATCCGGTGTTTATTTTACAGGTACACTTTCAGGCACTAATATATCATATACTAATAGCGGTTCAAGGAGTACAGGCACATGGCAGGGAATTGACGGAAATGGTATTGCTGTAACCCAGATTACAACGCTGGATACTAACAATCTCTTTTTTACTATTTCAGTAACATTGAAAAATACGACTGGTACCGTAAAAAACAATGTATACTACATGAGAACCGTTGACCCGGATCAGGAGGTAGCTATAACAGGCGTATACACAACGATTAATACGGTGGCTTACCAATTGCCGGATTCGTTGAATGCTACACTGGTATCTGCCACAGGTGTTACATATACCAGGGCTTACCTGGGACTTGGTACCCTGGATTGCAGGGCAAAATGTTTTTTAATCAATTCAGGACTTGCACCTACTGTTAATTGTGATGCGCTTTATGCAGGCTCGGCGACTGTGAGATATTCTGGTTCGGATACTCTGGATGCCGGTCTTGGTATTGTTTTCAACCTTGGAAATATCACGGCTGGTGATAGTGTAAAATTTGCCTATGCCTATATTCTCAACACGTCGGATATAATCAATGCATTTAAATCAACATTGCCCAACTGGACTGCAACGGGCGATACTTCCAGTGCGCATGTAGTGGGTGATACAGCAAGTGTTTGTGTGGGTACCCTGACTACTGTTTCTATAACCAATCCGGGCACATTTACCTGGTCATGGACAGCCCTTACCGGTGAAACATTGACTTCTTATACAGGTCCATCGACACAGGTAACTACAGGTGCTACAATAATTGCATTAATGGCTGTTGGAATCGATGCATGTACAGGGATGAGGGATACTTTGTATACTAACCTGAATCCCATCAAGCCGCTGCCGGCAACCCCCACCGCCGGAAGCAGCAGCCCTGTGTGTGAAGGAAGTACACTGAATCTCACTTCAACGTGTACTACACCCGGGGTTGCCTATAGTTGGGCAGGTCCAGGTTCTTTTTCCTCTGGTCTGCAAAATCCATCAATAACAAATATGCCACTTACCGGAGCCGGGGTTTACACAGTAACGGCCTTACTTAGCGGTTGTCCGTCTTCTTTAGGCGCAACGACTACAGTTACTGTAAATCCTTTACCTTCTCCGATTACAGGTACGGCTTCTGTTTGTGTGGGGAGCACTACTACGCTCAGCGATATATCGGGTGGTGCTGTGTGGAGCAGTACATCGACGGCTGTTGCAACAATTGGATCTGCCTCAGGTATTGTAACTGGGGTATCTGCTGGAAACTCAACTATTTCTTATACATTATTGTCTACAGGATGTGCAGCGACAAAAATCGTTACTGTTAATCCTTTGCCAGCGGCTATTACAGGTGTGTTTACAGTATGTCCTGGAGCCACTACTACATTGAATGATGTAACCGCAGGAGGAGCCTGGACCGTAACCAATGCTCATGCTACTGTGGCTGGTGGAGTTGTTACAGGTGTTACTGCCGGTCTAGATACAGTTAAGTACACTCTTGGTACAAGTTGTTCAGTTTCTGCGCCAATTACGGTAAACATTGCTCCTGCAGCCATTACACCTCCAGGCTCTGTAACTATTTGCATTGGTGGTACGGCTACTCTGGCTGATGCCTCGCCAGGAGGAACCTGGAGCAGTAGTAATATTGCTCTGGCTACAGTATCTGGAGGCGGAGTAGTTTCGGCTATTGCTGCCGGAACTCCTGTCATCTCTTATACCAATGTGCTTGGATGCTCAGCCACCAAGACTGTTACGGTTATACCCAATCCGGCACCCATCTTGCCTGGACCATCATCTGTATGTATCGGAAGTAGTATTTCGCTGACAGATGTAACGGCCGGAGGTGTCTGGAGCGCCAGTAATGCCAGAGCAACTGTAACAGGAGGCGTTGTCACCGGGGTTTCAGTTGGCATCGATACTATTATTTATACAGTTGGTACCTGCTTTGTTACCACGTATGTGACCGTGAATGCCAATCCGGCAACAATCACACCTGCCGGACCGGTTTCAGTGTGTGTTGGGGCAACCACAACTCTTGCTGATATAACACCGGGTGGTACCTGGAGCAGTGGTGCACCCGGTACAGCCACAGTTACAGGGGGTGGTGTGGTAACCGGGGTAGCAGCCGGAATTGCGACGATTTCATACACCAATGTTCTGGGATGTTCAGCGACTAAAGATGTTACAGTTAATATATCGCCTGCTGCAATTTCTCCTGCCTCTGCTAATGTTTGTATTGGCAATACTGTCACACTTACTGATGCAGTTGTTGGTGGTGTGTGGACCAGCAGTTCTGCAGGCATAGCAAGTGTTGCCGGGGGAATTGTAACAGGTGTAAGTTTGGGAAGCGCCACTATTACATATTCAATTGGTACCTGTACAGCTACAGCGACAGTTACTGTAAGTTCAGCACCTGCTGCCGGTACTATTACAGGTCCATCAAGTGTATGCGTTGGTTCAACAATAACATTGACAGATGCAGCTCCGGGCGGAGTTTGGAGCAGTGGTAATCCAGCTTTGGCCACAGTATCTGGTGCTGGTGTTGTTTTAGGTGTGAGTGGAGGATTGGTCACTATTAGTTATTCTGTAACGAATGTATGCACCACCTTATCAGCAACAGCAACCATTAACGTTGTGCCGGCAGGTGTTGGGCCAATTCTTGGTCCTTCAATGATTTGTGCCGGTACGTTTGCTACACTTACTGATACCTCTGCAGGAGGTGCCTGGAGCAGCAGCAACGGTACTGCTACTATTTCCGGACTGGGTTTACTTACAGGTATTAGCCCGGGTATTGATACGATTTCTTATACTGTGGTTAATGCATGTGGAACTAATACAAGTACTAAAATTGTAACCATTGGGGCTTTTCTTACTGCAGGAACAATATTGGGAGGGAATACTGTTTGTGTTGCGTCTGCCATTACGCTAACTGATCTTGCACCCGGTGGAGTTTGGGGTAGCTCGAATTCTCATGCCACAGTTGTTGGTGGTGTAGTTACAGGTGTTAGTACCGGCGTTGATACAATAACCTATACAGTTACCAGTGCTTGTGGGTCTGCCACTGCTAGTCATAATGTTACTGTTAATCCGTTGCCGGATGCAGGCGCCATTACAGGTCCTTCATCTGTATGTATAGGCACACCTGTTACTTACACTGAAACAGTTTCAGGTGGAGCCTGGAGCCTTAGTAATGCACGTGCTACTATTACAGGTGTTGGATTATTAACACCCATAACTGCAGGTGTCGATACTTTAAGTTATTCAGTTACCAACTCATGTGGTACTGCGTCAACCAACAAAATAGTGACCATTGGTGCAGGTGCTTCAGCAGGTACTATTACTGGCCCATCGGCTGTTTGTGAAGGATCTGCAATTACTCTTGGTGATGCTACTCCGGGTGGTGTCTGGAGCGCGGTTAATGCTAATGCCACCGTAAGTGTTGCCGGTTTAGTAACAGGTATTAATGCGGGTGTGGATACAATATTGTATACCGTAACCAACAGTTGCGGAACAGCCATAGCGACGTACACAATTACTATAAATCCGATGCCTGCTGCCGGCGTTATTGTTGGCGCTTCATCAGTGTGCGCCGGCGCTCCGTCTGCATATACAGATGCTGCTTCGGGAGGCATATGGAGTATGAGCAACTCTCTGGCGACAATTTCAGGAACAGGAATTCTTACACCGATATCAGCAGGAATTGATACAATGTATTATACTGTTACCAATCTATGTGGCGTGGCAATTGCATCAAAAGTAATTACAATTGGAGCGGCCTTGTCTGCCGGTACAATATCGGGCCCTACCGGTGTTTGTGTAGGTTCGGCAATTACACTTACCGATGGGATGCCTGGAGGTACATGGAGTTGCAGTAATGGCCATGCTACAGTAAGTGGCGGTGGCATTGTAACTGGTATTTCTGCCGGTGTGGATACCGTGGCTTACACAGTTACAGGAAGTTGTGGAACCGTTGTTGCCACATATGTTGTTACAATAAGTTCTTCAACTGTTACAGGCATCATCACTGGTGCGGCATCAGTTTGTTTTGGTTCGTCTATCGCAGTTTCCGATGTTGTGCCGGGTGGTACATGGAGTATGACAAATACTAATGCCACCATATCCCCAATCGGCATTGTAAATGGGATTACTCCGGGTTTGGATACCATTTTATATACTGTGTCCGGAGTGTGCGGCATTGCCTCTGCAACAAAGGCGATATCTATTGATGGTTCCCCGGTTTCAGGTACAATTTCCGGACCATCAACAATATGCGAAAGCGCATCAGTTACCTTAACCGCATCGGCTCCGGGTGGTGTCTGGAGTGCTGTCAACCCTAATGTCACTATCGGTTCTGCAACAGGTATTACTACTGGTGTTACTGCGGGTACTGATGTTATAAATTATGTTGTAACCAATGCCTGCGGATCGGCAGGTGCCAGTATGTCCGTGACCGTAAATCCATTGCCACTGGCTGGTAGCATTACTGGCCCTGACAGTGTTTGTATAGGATCAGGTATTTCACTTACTGATGCGGCCCCAGGTGGCATTTGGAGTGTGGGGAATACCAATGCGGTTGTATCAATAGCCGGACTTGTTACCGGTGTGGCGGCAGGTACCGTTCCTGTTTCTTATAGTGTAACAAATGGCTGCGGAACAATATCTGCAGTATCAATAATTACTGTTTTGTCATTGCCTTCAGCCGGCACTATTTCTGGAATTTCTAATGTCTGCATTGGTTCCGGGATAACCTTAACTGCCAGTATGCCAGGTGGTATCTGGACATGTAGCAATACTCATGCTGCAATAATGGGGCCTGGTGTCATTGCCGGACTGAGTGTAGGCATTGATACTATATCTTACACTGTTACAAATAGCTGTGGTTCCAATACTGCTTATAAAGTAGTTTCCGTAAATCCTGTTCCAGTAGTCGCACCTATCAGCGGGCCTTCTACACAGTGTACAGGAACAACAATATCTTTGGCGGATGCAACTCCGGGAGGTGTCTGGACAAGTAGTTCACCCGGTATTGCAACAATTGGTTTCAGTTCAGGTATTGTCACCGGGGTTTCTGCAGGAGTTGCAACGCTGACCTATATGGTTACAAATAGTTTTGGTTGCCCTGCCAGTGTTGCCATTTTGGATACAGTGAGTCTTATGCCGGTAACTCCCCCCATAACAGGACCAGCGGATGTTTGTATTGGATCAGGTGTTACATTAAGCAATACTCTGGCTGGTGGATTATGGAGTAGTGGTTCGCCTGCTATTGCCACTGTAGTTGCCGGCACAGGGGTTGTGTCAGGTGTGTCATCAGGTACCGTTACCATTAGTTACACTGTTGTAAATGCATGTGGTACAAGTTCAATTACCAGGCTGGAAACCGTAAATCCATTACCTGTGGTAGCGGCAATAAGTGGTTTAGCCTCTGAATGTGTTGGAAATGTTACTTTACTTACTGATGCGACTCCTGGCGGTGTGTGGAGCAGCAGTAATACTGCAATTGCAACAATTGGTTCTTTAACTGGTGCAGTAACAGGCGTTTCTGCTGGTACGGTTTCTATTGATTACACTGTTACCAATTCACATGGATGTTCTTCCGTTATGTCAATAGGGAATACTGTAAATGCGGCTCCTGCAGTTGGGGTTATAACCGGTATCACTCAACAATGTGTGGGCGGTTCATCTGTTCTGTATAATGCTACTTCAGGAGGTGTCTGGAGCAGCAGCAATCCTTCTGTTGCGGTCATTACAGGTGGCGGTGTAGTAAATGGGTTAACCGCAGGAATAGTTACTATTAGTTATACCGTTAGTGCAGGAGGTTGCACCGGTTTGGCAACGGTATCGGATACAGTAAGTGATATTCCTGTACCGTCAGTGATTACTGGAAGCTCGAGTGTTTGTTTAGGGTCAGATCTGCTCTTGTCCGATGCATCCTTTGGTGGCATTTGGAGTAGCGGAAACACTGCAATAGCTACAGTTGGCTCTGCCGGTTTAGTAACCGGAGTAAGTAATGGTACAGACGAGATTTATTATACCATCTCCAATAGTTGTGGTACCATTACTGATTCAATTCTTATCACAGTTCAGGTTACTCCATCTTCCGGAACCATAACCGGACCTACCGGTGTTTGTCAGGGTGCTTCTGTTACTTTAGCAGATGCAATACCTGGTGGATTGTGGAGTGCAACCAATTCAAGAGTCACCATTGGTTCAGTTACCGGATTAGTATCCGGAATATCAACCGGGCTTGATACTATAAAATATACTGTGTCTAATGCATGTGGAACTTCTGTGGCAACCCGTCCTATTGCCGTGAATGGCTTGCCCTATCCGGGCGTAATATCAGGTTATACCAGTGTTTGTGCAGGTATGTCTATTGCTTTAACTGAATCAGTTACAGGAGGCATCTGGAGCAGTAGCAATACAGCTGCTGCAACTATAGCTGGTGGCTTGGTTACTGGCTTAACACCGGGTACAACCATAATTAGTTATTCTGTTACCAATGCCTGTGGTACAAGATCTGCTACTCATGGTGTAACGGTTGTACCGGCTGGTGTTTGTCATAATCAGGTATCCAACAGTGGTAATTTAACTGAAGAAATTAAGCTTTATCCTAATCCCGCTGCAACAGTACTTCATATCGATGCACCTGTAACAGTTTATGCTACTTTGGTGAGTATTGATGGAAAGGTTGTCATTCAACATAAATCAGGTCCATCCATTGATGTTAGTGATCTGGCAAATGGTATGTACTTTGTGAGTATTTACAATGAAGAAGGATTATTGCTGAAGATAGCAAAATTTGCAAAATCCGAATAAATGAACATTTAGTAACAAATGAAGCCGTCATTGCAAAATGGCGGCTTTTTTTTATCTCTTTCATCTTTTGTTTAACCCGTTATTAATATATTAAATGAATAATCAAAAGATTTAAGCCATTTTACTAGTAATAAGCAACTTTCTTAGTATTTTTAGGAGATAGTTCTGAAGGTTAATAATAATTAATATGAAACAGCGTTTATCTTTTTCATTCAGGCATCATTTTGTGGTGTTTGTTGCATTTTTTCTATTTGCTTTTTCCAGTGTATTTGCACAAAATATATCTACAATAGCAGGGAATGGAACAGGAGGTTATACAAGTGATGGTATTCCGGCTATCACCTCAGAGGTGCATAATCCTACAACTGTGGCTGTAGATGCAGCCGGTAACGTATATATTGCTGATTATGCCAATGCACGGGTGCGTATGGTTAATACATCTGGTATTATTAGCACTGTGGCAGGTACTGGTGTTGCAGGTTATAATTTTGATGGTATTCAGGCCACTGCAGCAAAACTAAACCAACCAAATGGTGTGGCACTTGATGCTGCTGGTAACATTTATATAGCTGAGATGGCTGGATATCGTATCCGTAAGATTAATACCTCAGGTATTATTTCTACAATAGCAGGTAATGGTACAGCTGGTACTACAGGTGATGGTGGGCCTGCATCTGCAGCATTGGTAAATCATCCTACAAATCTGACAGTGGATGGAGCCGGTAATATTTATATTGCAGACTGGGGAAATAGTAAGATCAGGAAGATCAGTTCTACAGGCATCATGTCTACTCTGGCAGGTACCGGTATTGGAGGGTATACAGGTGATGGGATAGCTACTGCCCAGAAATTGAATGCACCCTATAGCGTTTCGCTTGACGCATTGGATAACCTCTATATTTCAGACGAGAATAATCATATCCTCAGAAAACTCAATCTTTCTACTGGTATTATTTCTACTATAGCCGGGGTAGCAACTTCTCCGGGTTTTTCAGGTGATGGATTTCCTGCAACCAGTGCGCAGTTCAACCATCCTGATGGCATTGTTGCAAATGCAGGTCAATTGTATATTGCCGATTTTACAAATAACAGGATACGCAAAGTTGACTTGAGCACAGGTATTGTAACTACCGCGGTTGGAAATGGAGCTGCTGGTTTTGGTGGTGATGGTGGGCCTGCAACCAGTGCATTAGTTCAGATTAATGGACCGGCAGGTGTTATGCTGGACCCTGTTGGTAATGTATACATTGCCGATTTTACAAATAACAGGATCCGTAAGGTGAGTATGAACAATCACGCTCCCTATTTTGATAGTGGCCATGTTCAGACTCTTCATGTCTGCGATGGTGCTGGTCTATCCATCACCAGCTATCTGGCAATTACTGACTCTGATGTTAGCCAGACAGAAACCTGGACCTTATATAATAATGCTGTAAACGGACATCTATATAACGGCGCATCGCTGCTTTCAACAGGTACAGTGGCAACAGGAACTTCCACGGGTGGTATCCTTTCCATTCCGGGCACTTTTAATTATGTGCATACCCCTGGTATGCCCCTCATAGATTCATTTGTATTCAGGGTAAATGATGGTATCTCTATAGATTCAGAGAAATTTTACATTACCATAAATCCTTTGCCATTGGCTGATGTAATAGCCGGTCCATCCAGTGTATGTGTGGGAAGTACAATAACTTTAACCAATGACTCACTTGGTGGTACGTGGATAAGTAAAAACACAGGAGTCGCAACTATAACCAGCGGCGGTGTGGTTACCGGCATTACCGGCGGCGCTACCGATAGTATTTTATATGTCGTTTCAAATGCCTGCGGGAACGATACGGTATATAAAGTTATAACTGTCAATTTAACACCCGGACCTATTTCCCCTTCCGGGGCAGTAAGTTTATGTATAGGCGATTTCATTGATCTCAGTGATATTGTGCCTGGTGGTACTTGGAGTGCCAGCAATACAAATGCCACCGTATCCACAATTGGTCATGTAGTGGGTATTACCGCAGGTGTCGACACAATTACTTATGCTATTGGAACATGTTCAGTTACAAAAACGGTAACTGTAAATGGTCCGGCAGCCATCCTGCCGCGCTCTCCGGTAGTATGCCAGAGCAATACAATTTCATTAACTGATGCAACAGGCGGTGGTTCATGGAGTAGTGGTTCCCCATCTATTGCTACAGTATCTGGTAGTGGTCTTGTAACAGGTGTAGCCCCGGGTACTGCCGTAATTTCTTACACAGTAGCCGGGTGTAGTAATCTGGACACTGTCACTGTTATTTCTGGTCCGGCATCAATAGGACCTTCTTCAGGTACAGTTTGTGTTGGCAACACATTAACATTTACAGATGCCACAGGTGGCGGAACATGGAGCATGAGCAATACTCATGCCTCTATTTCAGGTGGTGTTGTTACAGGAGTTACTGCCGGTGTGGATACTGTGATTTATACGGTAGGTACCTGTTTCGTTACAGCAGTTGTAACTATAAATACTGCACCTGCGGCAATAACGCCTCCTGGCCCGGTAAGTGTTTGTATTGGGTCCACAACCACATTGGTTGATGCCACACCTTTAGGTACATGGTCCAGTGGTTCAGTTGGCATTGCTACTGTGAATTCTGGTGGCGTTGTTACTGGTGTTGCCAATGGCTCAGCAGTTATATCGTATACAGTTGGTGGCTGTTCTGCATTAAAAACAGTATCTGTCAATGGGCCAGCCGCTATTACTCCTCATAATCCAACCATTTGTTCTGGTGGTATTACAGTATCATTATCAGATGCTACTTCCGGTGGCACCTGGACCAGCAGTTTAATTAGTGTTGCTACGGTTACATCAGGAGGTCTGGTAACAAGTGTGGGCGCAGGAACTGCAATTATTTCATATACAGTTGCCGGATGCTCTGCGTTCGATACTATTACAGTTATTGCTTCCCCTGCGGCCATAACACCTCCTGGTCCCACTATAATTTGTACCGGATCTACATCTCTGCTGGCTGATGTTACTCCTGCCGGAACCTGGAGCAGTAGCGCCATTGGTGTGGCAACTGTTTCAGCAGGTGGACTTGTTACTGCCATTGCTGCCGGTACCGCAACTATCTCTTATACTATTGGTAGCTGCTATGCAGTAAAAACTGTTACAGTAAACGGACCTGCTGCCATATCGCCCTATGATCCAACAATTTGTTCAGGTGGTGCGACTGTTGCTCTTTCTGATGCTACATCTGGTGGTACCTGGTCCAGCGGTGCTCCCGGTATCGCTACAGTTTCTGCCGGAGGCCTGGTAACCAGTGTGGGTGTGGGCATTGCCCCAATCTCATATACTATCGGCGCTTGTTCTGCTGTTGATACTGTTACTGTTATTTCTGGTCCGGCAGCAATAACACCTCCCGGCCCCGTAACAATATGTACCGGTAGTACATCATTATTGGCAGATGCAACCTCGGGTGGCGCATGGAGCAGTAATAACGCAGCCGTTGCTACTGTTTCAGCAGGTGGCCTCGTTACCGGAGTTACAGTCGGAATTGCTACTATCTCTTATGTCATTGGTAGTTGTTATTCTGTAAAAGACGTTACGGTTAGTGTTGCGCCTGCCGCCTTGTCGCCATCATCGGCAAATGTATGTGTAGGAAATACAACTACATTCACCGAGTCAGTGTCTGGAGGAACATGGAGCAGCAGTGCACCATCTATTGCTACAGTGGCTGGCGGTGTAGTTACCGGAGTTGCTCCTGGTATCTCAACCATATCCTATACTATTGGTACCTGCATCGTTTCTGCCACAGTTACGGTAAGTGCTACTTCTGGTCCGGGTACTATTACCGGGCCAACTTCGGTATGCGTTGGATCAAGCATTACACTACTTGATGCTACACCTGGTGGAACATGGAGCAGCGCCACGCCTGCAATTGCTACAGTATCAGGTTCAGGCGTAGTTACAGGTGTAAGCGGCGGGATCGCAACTATAAGTTATACCATCATTAATGCATGTGGAAGTGTGGGTACTTTCGCTACAGTAAATGTAGTACCGGCAGGTGTAGCCGCAATAAGTGGCCCATCCAGTGTTTGTGCGGGCACATTTGCCACACTGACCGATGCCACAACCGGCGGAACCTGGAGCGCCAGCAATGCTACAGCTACTATTTCAGGCGCCGGATTACTTACAGGCATTACACCAGGTATTGATACCATTACATATACTGTGGTCAATGTCTGTGGCACAACAAGTGCTACCAAGATCATTACAGTCGGACTTTTCCTCTCTGCGGCTACAATATCCGGCCCGGGAGTAGTATGTGTTGGTTTAAATATTACACTTACGGATCCTGCGCCAGGTGGCGTTTGGAGCAGCAGTAATGCTCATGCCACTGTAGTTGGAGGATTAGTTTCAGGTGTTTCTGCTGGTGTTGATACTATATCTTATACCGTTACCAGTTCATGTGGTTCAGCTGTGGCAACACATACCGTTACAGTAAATCCATTGCCTGTAGCGGGTACCATCACAGGGCCATCTTCCATTTGTATAGGTTCATTCATTACTTATACCGAATCTGCTACTGGTGGAACCTGGAGTATGAGCAATGCTCATGCAACCATTGCCGGATCCGGTATTGTTAGCCCTGTTTCGGTAGGTACTGATACAATTATTTACACTGTAACCAATCCGTGTGGTACTGTAACCGCTACTAAAGTTATCACAATAGGTGCGTTCCTGAGCGCTGGTACTATTACAGGTCCTGGTACTGTTTGTATCGGCTCTCCTGTAACAATGACGGATGCAACACCAGGTGGCGTATGGAGTGCAAGTAATACAACTGCAACGGTAAGCGGCTCTGGTCTGGTAACAGGCATTGTGCCGGGTATTGATACAATATCCTATACTGTCTCAGGTAGTTGCGGAACAGCGGTGGCAACCAAGGTGGTTACTATAAATGCTGTACCTGTGGCCGGAACTATAGTAGGTCCTTCTTCAATTTGTATGGGCACACCTGTTACCTTCACAGATGCTGCTACAGGTGGCGTATGGAGCATGAGTAATGCTCATGCAACAATCTCGGGCGTTGGTCTGGTTACTCCTGTGAGTGCCGGTACTGATACTATTATTTATACCGTTACCAATGCATGTGGAACCGCAGTTGCAACCAAAGTTATTACTATAGGCGCATTCCTTTCTGCCGGTACCATTTCGGGTCCTGCAACAGTTTGTGCCGGTTCAACCATTACACTCACTGAGACTGCTCCAGGTGGCTCATGGAGTTCAGCCAATGCTCATGCTGCTATCAGCGGAGTCGGTGTTGTGACCGGTCTTTCTGGTGGTGTGGATACTATGTTTTATATTGTATCTGGTAGCTGCGGTAGTGTGGCTGCCAGCTATGTTGTAACTGTAAATCCTTTGCCGGTTGCCGGTTCTATCACTGGTGCTGCAACTATGTGTACGGGTACATATCTTTTGTTTACCGACCCTGCGCCGGGTGGTGTTTGGTCTAGTAGTAATGCTTCTGCTACAGTCAGTGTTGGTGGCATGGTTTCAGCCCTTTTACCTGGTGTAGATACAATTTCTTATACCGTAACCAATGTGTGTGGTACCGCAGTCGCAACACAGATCTTAACAATTAATCTGTCGCCTGATGCAGGTACTATTACCGGGCCTTCTTTGGTTTGTGTTGGTGCCAATATTACGCTTACAGATCCTGCTTCTGGTGGCACCTGGAGCAGCAGTAATGCTAATGCAACCATTTCCGGAACAGGTGTGGTTACCGGCGTTACTTCAGGTATGGATACCATTTCTTATACTGTTAGCGGTAGTTGTGGGGCCGCAGTAGCAACTTATATTATTGGCATAGGTGCATCCGCCACCGCTGGTACCATTACTGGTCCTGGTGCAGTATGTATGAGCGCTTTGATCACATTGTCGGATGCAGTGCCGGGAGGTTCATGGAGCAGTAGTAATGCTAATGCTACAGTAACTGGGTCGGGTGTTGTAACCGGTATTCTCCCTGGTGTAGACACTATAAGTTATACAGTTACCGGCGTTTGTGGCGTTGGCTCTGCCACCTATGTGATTACTGTCAATGTACTCCCGGTAGCCGGAAGTATTTCTGGTCCATCAAATGTATGTGTTGGTGCTGTTATAACACTGACTGATGGTACACCAGGCGGGGTATGGAGCGCAAGTAACCCTAATGCAACTGTATCGTCTTTAGGTGTTGTTACAGGTGTTATTGCCGGAACCGATGATATAAATTATACGGTTACAAATTCCTGCGGTTCTGCTATTGCAACACAGACAGTTACCGTAAATGGTCTTCCTTATCCGGGAACAATAACAGGCGCCGGTACAGTTTGCGTGGGCGCTACTATTACACTGTCAGATGCAATTCCTGGTGGAACATGGAGCGCTTCTAATGCGAATGCTACGATTTCAGGTGGCGGTATCGTTACAGGTGTTACAACTGGAACTGATACGCTGTCTTATACTTTAACCAATGGTTGCGGAACATCCTCAGCAACTGCTGTTGTAAATGTTATTACATCCGGAGCCGGACCAATTCTGGGTAGTTCATCTGTTTGTGTAGGATCGGGTATCACACTTTCGGTTGGTGTTCCTGGTGGTACCTGGACGGCTTCCAATGCTCATGCATTATTGGTAGGGCCGGGTATTGTTGATGGGATTACTGCGGGTGTAGATACAATTTTCTATACGGTAACCGGTGTCTGCGGTTTGGGTACCTCTGTAAAAATTGTCACTGTCAATCCTGTTCCGGTAGTGGCGCCAATAAGTGGTCCAACACATCAATGTACTGGTACGCTAATTACTTTGACTGATGCCACAACCGGCGGAATATGGTCCAGCAGCAATCCATCGGTTGCTTCAGTTGGTTCAGTATCTGGTATTGCAACCGGAGTTGCAGTAGGTGTTGCAACTATTACTTACACTTATGCCAATGTGTTTGGTTGCCCCACAAGTGTAACAACATTGGATACTGTTAGTCTTATTACATCCATTCCTGCCATTACTGGCCCTGCAAGTTTATGTCCTGGTACATCGGTTACACTGACGGATGCGCTGGCTGGCGGTTCCTGGAGCAGTAGCGCCCCTGCCATAGCCACTGTTGGTGCCGGAACCGGTATTGTAACCGGAGTCGCAGCAGGATCTGTTGATATTACTTATATGGTGGTAAGTACATGCGGTACTTCATTCGTAACACAGACTGAGGTTGTTAATCCTTTGCCTGTTGTTGCTGCCATAACAGGTACTGCCAGTGAGTGTCCCGGAACGACCTCTGCTTTATCAGATGCCACCCCTGGTGGTATATGGTCAAGTAGCGATGTATTAATAGCTACAGTAGGAGCAACCACCGGAATAGTTACCGGCATTACTTCCGGCACTGTAACTGTTAATTATACTGTTACCAATTCATTTGGATGCAGTTTTGCCGCTACGATTACCAATACTGTAAATACCGCCCCTGTTGTGGCAGCCATTACCGGCGTTACCAATGAGTGTATTGGCTCAACTTCCTTATTATCCGATGCAACTGCTGGTGGAACCTGGAGCAGTAGTAATCCTTCTGTGGCTGGTGTTGGAGCAGGTACAGGCATCGTTACCGGTGTTGCTGCAGGCGTGGTTACAATAACCTATACAGTTCCTGGTACTGGATGTGCCGGTATCGCTGTGATTGCCAATACCGTAAACTCAGTTCCGGTTAGTATGCCAATTACCGGTATTACAAATGTTTGTCTTGGCAGTACTACTACTCTTTCCGATGCCTCGTTCGGTGGCGTATGGAGCAGCAGCAATACAGCTGTTGCCACTATAAATACAACTGGTGTAGTCTCAGGAGTGGCGGCAGGTTCGGCAGAGATCTATTATGCTGTATCAAACAGTTGCGGATCAATGACCGATTCAGTTGCTGTGAGTGTGCAGGTAGCTCTGGTGGCTGGAACAATTTCAGGCCCATCCGTTGTTTGCCAGGGGGCAACAATCACATTGACAGATGCTGCTACTGGTGGTATCTGGAGCAGCAGTAATGCAAGGGCTACTGTATCGGCTGGCGTTGTTACCGGAATCTCCGGTGGTATGGATACGATTAAATATACTGTTTCCAATGCATGCGGCAGTGCCGTTGCTACCAAACCAATTTCTGTAATTGCATTACCTTATCCTGGAGTTATTAGTGGTTTCACAAGCGTTTGTGAAGGTAATTCTATAGCGCTGACCGAAACGGTAACCGGTGGGTTATGGAGTAGCAGTAATACTTCTGTAGCTACGGTAAGCGCAGGGCTTGTAGCTGGTGTTGCCGCCGGTAGTACTACTATTAGTTATTCTGTTTCCAATAGTTGTGGTTCCAGGTCTGCAACACATGCTGTTACCGTTGTTCCGGCAAGTTTGTGCGGTACAAGTGTTTCCTCAACAGCAAGTAATACAAGCGATATTGCAATTTATCCTAATCCGGCAGTAAATGTGCTTATTATTGATGCACCTGTGAAGGTAAATGTGCAGATTTTAAGCGTGGATGGCAAAGTGCAGATAGCTCAGAATGGAATCACCAGTATAGACGTTAGCCAGCTTGCTGATGGTGTGTATATGGTGTTGATTTACGATGAAACAGGTGGTTTGTTGAAAACTTCAAGATTTGCTAAACTAAAATAATCTTTAGGAACGTTGATGAAATAACTCCCACCATATTGCGAAGTTATATTTCTTTTTTATGAGGCGTAAAATCTGCGAATAATGAATTATTTTAAGACTTTTACAACGAAATAAAAATGGGATAGAACGAGTAAGATGGTGGGAGTTATTTCCTCATCGTTCCTTAGTAGAATTAATGCGATTGTTTAATAGAGCTGCTCTGTAGGAGTGGCTCTATTTTTTTAGCTGCTCCTCCATTTTATGTATACTGCTTGCTGCGGTATCAGGTACAAGTGTCTTTATCCATATCCTGTAGTTGCTTCTGATCCACATCTTTATTTCAAGGTCAGTTGCTGCCCGTGCATAATCATAAGCCATAGGAAATTCATACATAAAATGTCCGATGCTGTCGCCCGTAAGGCCGGTAAGCCTTGTTACCAGTTCAGGTTTATACCGGGTATCAACAAATTTCTCGATTTCTCCAGCTATAAAATTCTTCTGGAAGGCATAGATGCGTTTAGCCTTTTGGGAGAATAACTCGGCAAAAGCGCCTGCCGGGCTTGCAAATGCATTGGGATGCATGCGTTGCAATGGAACTTTGTATATTGCCGCTCTTTCAGTCGAGTCCAGTTGATATTGTGTAAGCCGTCCGGGACGTAATCTGAATTCTTCCAGCATAAATTCAGCAGGTTCCATAGCAATAGTAATAGTCGCAATGCCAACCGAAGGTGGCTTTGCCTTTTGAACTGTTTTGTAACCTATGTAGGAGAACGATATAACATTGCCCTGGCTTGCAGGTATAACAAATACACCATGTTCATCTGTCGAAACACCATTATGGGTCTTGGTGTTTATAACCGTGACATTCGATAAAGGCATGCCTGTATTGGCATCTGTCACAGTTCCCATGAGCGATTGTGCCCCTAAGGAGAAAGGAATTAAGAGTAATATGAAAACGAGGTACCTCAATGCAGGTTGGATTGCAGTAAAGCTACTTATACTCTATTCCCGTTTTTTGGTTAGCTGCTAATTTGGGAATATTTTAAGATATTTCGTCATCGTTCCTAAGCTAGACTTTCAATTATAAATTTCTTTCCATTCATCTCAAATGATTCACCTGCTTTTCTTCCTGAAAGCTTTTCGCCTATCGGAGAGGCTATGGATATAGCGTAGTAAGAAATATCATCCACCTTTAGTTGTTTGGCGCTTATGGCTATATAGTAATTCCCATTATTGGTGCGCACCAACGAACCTGGCATAACAACAGAGCTTTTTTGAGCCGGTATGATCAGTTCAAGCGTCTGCTTTTGTTTGTTCAGTTCACTCATACGGGTCAGGTTAAGGTTTATTTCCTGCTGCATGGACTCCCTTCCCGTTTCAAATTTATCTCCTGCACTGCTCTTTGTATCACTGTTAGCGGCTTCCTGTGCTTCTGAGATAGCCATTTTTATTTCTGCTTCCTTATTTCTTAAATATTCTGTACAAAGCAGATACAATTGTTCTTTAAGTTTCGACATATCCTGTTTCCTTGCGGCAAATTAATACACAATTCATAATGAAACCGTTAAAATAGTGGTTCGCAGCTAAACGCATTGGGTTTCAGCAGAAATCCTGTACTACGATTTGCGGCATATAGCCATGCTTTTTAGTAGTTTTGCGGCTTATGCGCATTCTCATGGTCTGTTTGGGTAATATTTGCCGCTCACCTATAGCCGAAGGGGTGATGCGTCATCTTGTGAAGCAGAATGGAATTAAATGGACTATTGCTTCTGCCGGTACGAATTCTTATCATATCGGTGAGATGCCACATCGTTTTTCGCAAAAAATTTGTCTGGTTAATGGTATTGATATTTCAGACCTCCGGGCCACCAGATTGACCAGGACTGATTTTAAAAACTATGATAAAATTTATGCATTTGCCGGAGATGTATACCGGGATATAGTAAGTATAGGAGGCCCATTGGCTGATATGAGTAAGGTAGATTATTTTTTGAATGAACTCCATCCGGGCGGTAATGAGTCTGTGCCTGATCCTTATTATGGTAATGAGGATGGCTACAAAATTGTTTACGACCTGATTTATAAAACCTGCAACGCAATTATAGAAAATTATAAGTAAGAAAGTTATGTCTAAACCATCAATACCACAGGGTACCAGGGATTTTTCACCGGCAGAGGTTCGCAAGCGCCAATATATTTTCAATACACTGCGCTCTATATTTGAGTTGTATGGATTTCAACCATTGGAGACCCCATCTATGGAGAATCTGGTTACGCTCACAGGCAAGTACGGTGAAGAGGGGGATCGCCTTATATTCAAGATCCTTAATAATGGATTGAATGCACAAACAGACGATACCAAAAAGAAAATGAATGATGAATGGGAGAAGATGCTCAGTAAATCTTATTCCTCTCCTGTTATCACTGAGCGGGCTTTACGTTATGATCTCACTATACCTTTTGCCCGTTATGTAGTTATGCACCAGAATGAGCTGGCTTTCCCTTTCAGGCGCTACCAGATGCAGCCGGTGTGGCGTGCCGACAGGCCGCAAAAGGGCCGCTATCGTGAGTTCTGGCAATGTGATGCTGATGTGGTGGGCAGTACTTCGCTGATCAATGAGGCTGAGTTATTGTGTATTTATGAGGAAGCTTTTGTGACATTGGGGATTCCGTTTGTTATAAAAATTAATAGCAGGAAAATATTGGCGGGCATGGCTGAGTTATGTGGGCATCCTGATAAATTGATTGATATGACGGTTGCATTAGATAAAGTGGATAAGATTGGATTACATGGTGTTGAAAAAGAATTGACGGACAAAGGATTTGATGCAAAATCTGTTGATATTTTGAAAGAATTAGTGAGAGGGGAAATTGCATACTCAAATAATCAGGAAATAATAGATGAGCTTCGATCGAAGATGCAGGGAAGCGAAATTGGATTAGAAGGTGTAAGAGAAATCGAGAAATCTATTGAATACCATAAATCTTTGAGTAAATATGGAGGTGAAAAAATCAAGATTCCATTTGAGGTTAATGGTATGCAGCTCTCATTTTCATCGGGAATTAACGTCGATATTAGTTTAGCTAGAGGATTGAATTATTATACTGGAGTGATTGTTGAGGTGATTCCGTATGGTGTTAAGATGGGCAGCATAGGCGGTGGTGGCCGTTATGATGATCTTACCGGCTTATTTGGTTTGAAGAACCTGTCAGGTGTGGGTGTTTCTTTTGGAGTTGATCGCATTTATGATGTCATGGATGAGCTGAAAGTTTTCCCGCAAAGGCTGGTTGAAGGCACTCAGGCAATGTTGGTTAATTTTGGTGGAGAGAATGAGGCTTACGCATTGCAGATACTGCAGCAATTAAGATCGGCCGGTATTGCAGCCGAGATTTATCCGGATGCCGCCAAGTTCGACAAGCAGATGAAGTATGCCAATAAGCGCAGTATTGCTTTTGTGCTGCTGCCCGGTGATGAGGAGCGACTGAAGAATATGGTTGCTGTAAAAAACTTTACCACAGGAGAACAGAAGACAGTATCAGTAAGCGAGTGTATAGAAATTCTGAGAGGGTAGATTGTTGGTTCAGTAATTAAAGTCGAGCACGGCAACGATTCCATACATTTTATGCACCTCATAGGCAGGGCTCATTTTGCTGTAGTTTCCAAGGCATATTTTGCGATGTCCCAGATCAGGGACTCCCTGATCAACCAACAGCGAGAGCACTATATCTAATGGTGTGGTTGAGCCATACTGGCAACATTCTGCAGAGAATTTTTGCAGTCGTTTGCATTCCTCGGTTTGCCTTTCATGGCCTACATAACCTTTTTTGCTGGAACTTACTGCATGGCAATGGGCGCTTTGATAACAAAGTGAGTCAGGCATAAGAATATCCAATGGGGCCATATATTTCATCAGCGAAGCCAACGATTTATAATAGATAGTAGAGGATGTATCGATAAATGAGATCTCCCGTGCATGCAATAACACTGTTTTGCAAAATAAGGGAGGGTTCATCCGGGCCATATTCAATATATAGATGATCTCCTTTTCTTTTTCTGAAAGATAGCCGGTATGGGCGCCGGTATTGCATTTAAGATACCTGGGGTCTTCCCAGGCTTTTGAGAAACTTGCCAGAGGATTAGTGTCGTTTTTAGCTTTGCCAAATATTGGGCTTAGGCAAAGGCCAGACAATAGGAGGAAGCAAAGGATGATCTTCATGGTTGGATATTCTAATAGTTGAAATCAAGTACTGCTGCATAACCATAAACCGTGTGCGGGGCAATGCCGGTGCCGCAATAAGCATAGGTGTAAAAACATATTTTCCGGTGCCCCAGGCTTTCCACTCCTTCGTCGATAAGCAAGGTTAGTATTATGGCCACAGCATCCGATGAGCCATAGTAGCAGCACTCACCGGCAAATCTTGTTACTTTTTTACTTTGTGGTGTCACACGTGCATGCCCTGTTTTGCCTGTTGAACCAAGTCCTTGCGCATGAGCTTTGGCGCTAAGCGCGCATAAAGAATCAGGTGCCAGTAATGGCAGTGGCTTCATATGCTGCATTTCATCAACCAGGCTTTTGTAGTAAACTTTTGAGCCAGTATCAGTTTCCGGAACAATTTTCAATACGTTTTTTACCACCGTATTGCAGAACAGTTGTGGGTTTTGCCGGGCAAGGTTGAGTATATGTATGATCTCCTTTTCTTTATCCGAAAGATAGCTGGCTTTGGATCCCGTATTGCAAACCTTGTATTTTGGATTATTCCACTCCTTCGAGAATTCAGATAATGGGGATATGGCATCCTGTGCCCACGAAGCACAATTTGCTGACAGCCCTAAAAGCCAGATAGCAATGCAAAAAAGATACCTCAATTGGTGTGTTTTTATTCCTTAAAATTAAGCTAAAGGACACAAAATTCACTATACCATTTTTGTGGTACTTTAAGATTAGCAATGCAGGTTCACCGAAATGAGATTTCTATACATCCAACTTCAGTACTGCAAGGAAAGCTTCCTGCGGAACATCTACACTGCCTATCTGGCGCATGCGTTTCTTACCTTCTTTCTGTTTTTCCAGTAGCTTACGTTTACGGCTGATATCACCTCCGTAACACTTGGCAGTTACATCTTTGCGCATTGCCGATATTGTTTCACGGGCAATGATCTTGGCTCCGATGGCCGCTTGTATAGCGATCACGAATTGCTGCTTGGGAAGCAGATCCTTCAGTTTAGAACATAACTTACGACCGAAATCAGTGGCACGGCTACGATGTATCAATGCACTTAGTGCATCCACATTATCTCCATTGAGCAGAATATCCATTTTGGCAATATCACTTTCCCTGTAGTCCAGCGGATTGTAGTCGAAGGATGCATAACCACGTGTACATGATTTTAGTTTATCATAGAAGTCAAATACGATTTCGGTCAGCGGTAGTTCAAATATAAGTTCTACCCTGGTTGGAGTAAGGTAGTGCTGATTAATAAGTAAGCCACGCTTGCCAAGGCAAAGACTCATGATATTGCCTATATAGTCGGGTAGGGTAATGATCTGCGCACGGATAAATGGCTCTTCAATCCGGTCAATGCTGCTTGGTTCAGGCATTTCGCTCGGGTTATTCACCACGATCATCTTGTTCTTATCCCTTGTTTTGTATGCCCTGAAGCTAACGTTCGGTACGGTGGTAATTACAGTCTGGTTGAACTCACGTTCCAGCCTTTCCTGAATAATTTCCATATGCAGCATGCCCAGAAATCCACAACGGAAACCAAACCCTAGCGCCTGCGATGTTTCAGGCTCAAAGGTGAGTGATGCATCGTTGAGCTGCAGCTTTTCCATGCAATCGCGCAGGTCTTCAAAATCATCAGTGTTTACCGGGAATATACCGGCAAATACCATTGGCTTTACTTCCTGGAAACCGCGCACAGCATCAGTCGTAGGGTTGGCAATGGTTGTAATTGTATCACCTACTTTTACATCCTTTGCTGTTTTAATGCCGGTTATGATGTAGCCCACATTTCCTACGCTTACTTCCTGCTTGGGGGTAAGTGTTAGTTTCATGATGCCCACCTCATCGGCCGTGTAGTCGGCGTCTGTATGTATGAATTTGATCTTGTCGTTCTTTCTTAATGTTCCGTTGAAAACGCGGAAATAAGCGATAATTCCCCTGAAGGAGTTGAATACGCTATCGAAGATTACAGCCTGCAATGGCGCATTTGGATCACCCTTAGGTGCAGGTATCCTGTCAATTACTGCAGCAAGTATTGCCTCTATACCGATACCGCTTTTACCGCTTGCAAGTATTATGTCTTCAGGCTTGCAGCCAATAAGGTCCACGATCTGGTCGGTTACTTCCGGAATCATGGCTCCTTCCATATCAATCTTGTTGATAATCGGAATGATCTCCAGGTCATTGTCCAGCGCCAGGTAAAGATTACTTATTGTCTGTGCCTGTATACCCTGCGATGCATCCACCAGCAGCAATGCCCCTTCACAAGCGGCAAGAGCACGGCTTACTTCGTAGGAGAAGTCAACGTGTCCCGGAGTATCGATCAGGTTAAGCACATATTTCTGGCCATTCAGTTCATAATCCATCTGAATGGCATGGCTCTTAATAGTAATGCCCTTTTCCCGTTCCAGGTCCATATCATCTAGTACCTGCGCCTGCATGTCGCGCGAGGAGATGGTTTTGGTAAATTCAAGCAGGCGGTCGGCCAGCGTGCTTTTGCCATGGTCAATATGGGCAATGATACAGAAATTGCGAATGTTTTGCATATATATTTAGAAGGGTGCAAAGGTACGTATTTAAAGTGCAATTGAGACAATCTCAGAATGCTATAACATGTATAAATAAATAACAATACAACGGCGGTTAGTAAATATTGAAAATTGAACAATTATTATTCAGTATAGTAATTGTTACTCACCACCTATTTGGTTTATTTTTAGTGCTTTGAATCTCAGTTTTATAGAAAGATAATTTCCTAAATTAATTATAATTTATTTTATCTTTGTGGGAATTCATTGATAATTCTCATCTTACAATTTTCTATGAAACCCAATCTGTTACTCCTGATTTGCCTTTTATGTTCCTGTAATTTATTTGCAATTCTCCCTATTACTGGCCCATCAGTAGTATGTCAGGGTAGTACTGTTTCACTTACCGATGGTACACCCGCCGGTACCTGGACAAGTAGTAATATTGCAATGGCAACCGTTGGAGCTACTACCGGAATAGTTTCAGGTGTGGCGGCCGGCACGGTCACTATTACTTATACTGTTGGCGCCGCTTACGTTACGACGCTCCTGACAATTAATCCGTTGCCGGCATTATCCAGCTCAATTACTCCCCCTTATTTATGTGATAGCACTATTTTCAATTATACACCCACAAGCAGCACAATTGGTACTGTTTTTGCATGGACAAGGGCTGCAATTTCAGGTATACCAGTTCCGGCTTCATCCGGTATGGGCAACCCTAACGAACAATTGATCAACACCACTCCTTTGCCCATTGGGGTCATTTATGTATTCACGCTCACTGCAGGTGGATGCAGTAATACCGCTACTGTAACAGTCACAGTGAATCCAGCACCAACACTATCCAGCACATTAACACCGTCGGCTATTTGCGATACTTCCGGGTTTCATTATAATGCTGCCAGTATTACACCCGGAACCGTTTTTTCATGGTCCAGGCCCGCCGTTTCTGGTATCTTGCCCGCAACTTCTTTTGGTGCTCCTGGCCTGGGCGTCATTTCTGATTCATTGTCCAATACGACTCCAAATCCAATAGTAGTTACTTATTACTTGTCATTAAGTATTTCCGGATGCGCTAACTATAATTATAATCCGGTAACTGTAACGGTTAACCCTTGCTCTGCCCTGCTCCAAACTGTGGAACCATCTGAAACCACATTCCGGATATTTCCTAATCCCACAAGGGGTTTATTTACCATTGGTGGCTTAGCTAAAGGGGCATCCTTAGAGCTTTTCAATGCCACCGGCCAAATAGTTTATCGGCAACTTATAACCGGATCCGAAATTGAAACAATCGATATTTCAGATAAGGCATATGGTATATACTATATCAGGTTAAAGGATTCCATGCATTCAATTACGTCAATGATACTCAAACAATAATTAGGCCACAGGCCTTTTACTTAAAAACCAAAGACACATGAGAAAGCCAATAGTTATTATTTCTATAGTTTTAGCTGCATTGTTCAGCCAGTTTACCGCCAGTGCGCAATTGGGCTGGCAATGGGGTACTAGCAGTGTGCCTGGAGTAAATTCAGGAATTGATGCCTATTCTTCTGTTATTGATGATTCAGGCAACGTAATAGTTGCTGGTTGTACAGGCATTTATTCCGGCTTAGGTATAGCCGACTATATTGTTTATGGGGCGGATACTGTTTTCAATTCTGCACATATTGCCCAGCAAATTATTGTAAAAACCGATTCTCTGGGACATATAAAATGGGCCCGGGGATCACAGACCTCAAATACCGTGGATTTAGGACTTACTACCGATAATAATGGAAACATTTATTCGTATGGAATTTATACGGGAAACTTTTCCTGTACGTTCGGTTCAATTACATTATCGAACCCGTTACTGTATTCAATGTATTATCTGGTTAAATATTCGCCTGCTGGAAATGTTGTCTGGGCTAAAAATGTATTAGGAAACACCAGGTTGGTAAATCTTGGTGCAATAGGTATCGATAGTCTCGATAATATTTATATCACGGGAGGATTTAACCGGCCCTCTGTGACTTTAGGCTCTGTAACATTAACCAACTCGTCCCCTGCTGGAGATACATTTGACGTTTTTTTGGCAAAGTATGATGTTCTGGGTAATGTAATAACCGCTGTAAGCTTTGGTGGCCGCAGAGATGATTATCCTCATGTTATGGATGTTAGCCCTACCGGTAATATTTATATTGCCGGCTATTTTCAATCAGATACCATGATGGTGGGTAGCACTTTGCTAACTAATATTCTTACAGGCACCTATCCCTTCAACGAAAATTTCTTTGCGAAATTCAATGGGAGTGGCCTTGCATTATGGGCAAAAAAAATGGGGCATAAAATAGGCTTAAATGCGCTCACTCTTGATGACTCTGAGCATGTTTATTTGACAGGCTCTTTTGATTCAACTTTGATTATCGCATCTGATACATTGATTAGTGCAGGCGGTATTGATATGTTACTGGCAAAGTATGATTCATCGGGGAATGCTGTTTGGGCCAGGTCGGCGGGAGATGCCCTTACCAATCAGGGCTGGAGCGTATCTGTAGATAATTGCAGCAATGTATGGGTAGCAGGAGCTACCAGCGCAAGCTCAGCAGCGCTCAACTTCAGCGGGCATAGTATACCAGTAGTTTCCGGTTGGGATCCTTCGTTTATTGCTGAATATTCCGGTTCCGGTTCGTTTGATACAGCCTATATGTTACCAGGCGGCGGTGATGATTATTTATTTGTAATGGTTGATAATAAAGGCAGTTTTTTCCTTACTGGTGATTATGCTAACAATCCAATATATTTTGGACCGGATACGCTTATAAGCCCTTCTGGTATGTCGGAAGAATTATTTATTGCCCGGTATAAGTACGATTCTTTGGGTTGCAACCCTGAGTTTCTTCCCTCTTTAAATACAAAAGCGGAATTTGGTCCCCAAAATAAAATTTCCGTTTACCCCAATCCGTCTAATGACAGGATCACTATTAATAGCAATCCGGCTTTTCCTTCTAATTCAACTGCTCAAATCGCCGACCTTTCTGGCAGGCAAATAGGTGTTTATCCGCTTTCCGGCAATAGCGTTGATATAGAATTGGGCAATCTTGCCCCCGGTGTTTATCTGTGTATTATCAGGATGCAGGGCAACCAATTCTTGGTGCATAAATTGGTAGTTATGCATTAACTCTTCATTTAAAAAATGATCTTTTTGCAAATTCCTGATCCGATAATTGAATTTAATCATGTACCTACGTATATTTATCCCGTGAAACTCGAAGAAGCCATAAAATCCAGCCGGTTTGTAAACGAAAAGCAAAAGGCTACGCTCAATATTATGCACTCGGCCTATTGGCTTCGCTCCTGTTTTGCAGTAGCTGTAAAGTCATTGGATATCAGCATAGAGCAGCATAATGTAATGCGCATTCTGCATGGTAAGCATCCTGAGCAGATGTGTGTGAAGGATATAGGTAGCCGTATGCTGGAGAAAAGTTCCAATGTACCACGTATTATAGATAAGCTGGTCGAGAAGAAACTGGCTAAACGCGTACCTTCAAAAGAAGATAAGAGGGAAACCCTGGTTTCGCTTACCGAAAAAGGGATCAACATCATTCACCAGGCAAAAGAACAAATTGATGCAGCCACAGAAGACCTTGTGCAACTCGATGATAATGATGCACAAACATTAAGTATGCTGCTCGATAAGATGAGGGGATAGCGACTTATTCACAGTTCGATTAAAAAAATATCTGCTGTTTAATCCATTACTATATACTTTTGTGCAAACAAAGGTTCAACCTGCTTTTTGCAGGATGATGAAAAGGGAATCAGGTGTAAATCCTGGACATTACCCGATGCTGTTAGCTCCTTTAAGGAACGTTGATGAAATAAGTTCCACCATATTGCGAAGTTATATTTCTTTTATTAACTGCCATAGCTTTAGCGAAGGCATGTTTTATGAGGCGTAAAATCTGCGTCCCGAAGGCTTTCGGGATAAAGACTTTTTCAACGAAATAAAAATGGAATAGAACGAGTAAGATGGTGGGAGTTATTTTATCATCGTTCCTAAGCTTTTTCGCTACCTGTTTTGCCACTGTTCGCTAATGCGGATGGGAAGGCCGCGAAAAAGTGGAGTAAGTCAGAAGACCTGCCTTTGGCCCGGTAATTTACCGGGATACTTATCGCTGCTTTCGGGACCAAAAGCACAGGTGAGATGAAGGTGGGTTTACCCGCATTTTTCTGTATCTGATTTTTACCCAATTGCTGCATTTTGAATTGTTTTTAACCAATTTCTATATGCACAGAATTTCACTTGTTACTGCTTCCCTTTTATTGGGTTCCATTTATGCCGGGGCCCAGACTGTCGCCTCATTCGAGGACCTGAGCCTTGCTCATCCCGATACTTTTTATGTCAACTATTCTGCCTCTATGTCTGATGTGGGTTATAATGATGGGCTGGCTCATTTCCCTTGCTATTACGACACAAGCTGGGGCGGTTTCTGGAGCTCTGGTTTTGCTTATTCAAATATGACTGACAGCGCTACGAGTGGTTTCCTCAACCAGTATTCAGCCAGGGCAGGCCGGGGTTATGACACATCTCACAATTATGTTGTTGCTTACGGAAATCAAAACTATGTAAAACTGATCGGGGCTGCTGCCGGCAATCCTGTATATGGTTGTTATGTTACCAACAGTACCTATGCGGCAAACAGTATGCGTGACGGCGATCCTTTTGCACGTAAGTTTCATAATGGCGATTGGTTCAAACTTACTGTGCATGGTTTCCTTGGTGGGGTAATGAACCCTGATAGTGTTACTTTCTATCTCGCTAATTACCTTTTTCCGGATTCTACAATGAATTATATAGTGAAAAGCTGGCAGTGGGTAAATCTGGTGCCGCTGGGGCATGTAGACAGTCTTCAATTTTCCCTGAGCTCATCTGATAATGGCTTGTATGGCATGAATACACCCGCTTATTTCTGTCTCGATAATTTCACCACTGCTGAATCATCAACCCTGAAAACTGCATGCACTCCCCAAAATTCAGCGGCCAGGGTTTATCCTAATCCTGCCATTGGAGAATTATACGTCGATCTGTTTGATCAGTCTTTAACCAGGGCTATAGTTATGGATATGAGCGGAAGAACAATTGAATCATACGATATCACTTCTGCCAGGTTGAGCATAAATACCGCCACATTGCAGGCAGGGGCATATATCATGAGGCTGACAGGTAACGGAAAGAATGCAGATATGCGTTTTATAAAGCAATAAGGAGCCGGATACAAATGAAATCGAAATTGATTAAGAAACTATTATCAGGTCTGCTTATAACATTGCTGATTCCGGCTCATGGGCTTTTTGCCCAATATGCGCCACAGGCCGGGCTTGCAGGCAGCGCTGCCATCAGTGCCGGAAGCAGCCAGTTTGTGTCATGGGCTATTCATTGTTCATTACACAGGGGATGGTTGGATATTGCCGATACTTCACTTGGTTGTGCCACATTCGGCGACAGCAGTCTGGCCACCGGCATACCAGATGGTGGGGTTGTGAGCCTTGGCGATAGTGGTATTGCCGACCTTACCTTCCTTCATCCCATAATCAATGGCTCCGGGCCGGATTTCGCCGTTTTCGAAAATGGATTCCGCGATTTTGCTGATTCCTCACTGGCTTACCTTGAACTGGCTTTTGTTGAAGTAAGTTCTGATGGTATAAATTATTTCCGGTTCCCCGCTTCTTCTTTAACAGCTACCGATGTTCAGGTTAGCAATGCCGGTTACATGAATGCGGTCAATATCAATAACCTTGCCGGTAAGTATATAGGCATGTATGGCACTCCTTTCGATTTGGATGAATTGGCTGGCACTCCGGGTCTCGATGTAAATAATGTGACTCATGTGCGGCTTATTGATGTGGTAGGATCTGTTGGGGCTCATGCATCCCACGATCATTCCGGAAGGATAATAAACGATCCTTATCCATCGCCATTCCCTTCCTGTGGTTTCGACCTGGATGCTGTTGGTGTTATTCACGAAGCATTCGAAAGTGTAAACAGGCTGCAGGAGAATATAGGTTTGATGATCTATCCCAATCCTTCCGCAGATTTTATAACTATCGGTCAGAAGGGTGGTGTTAATAACCTCACAACAGCACAGTTGACCACTATAACCGGCAATGTGGTTTTTCAAACAAATGTTGTAAGCTGCACCACCACCATGTCGCTTACAGCTTGCCCGCCGGGTATTTATTACCTGTTGCTAAACGATACAAATGGTAACAAATGGACAGAAAAAATTATCAGGCGCTGATTCTTATTCTTTGTTGCTGGCTGGTTTCCTGTAAAAAAGATAAACCTGAGCCTGCATACTCCAGCCTCCCCGGGGCTATAGGAAATGTATATGTGATTTGTGAAGGTAATTTCACTTCAGGCGATGCATCTCTTTATGCATGGGCATCTGGCAAGGATAGCGTATTTGGTGACATTTTCGAAAGCGTAAATAAGCAGCCGCTTGGTGATATTTTTCAAAGCATGCAGCATATTGGTGATAAATTATTCCTGTGTATCAATAATTCAGATAAAATAGTGGTGCTTAGTTCCGCTACCTGGCAGCAAACCGGCACAATAAACATAAAGAAACCAAGGTACATACTGCCTGTAAGCACTACCAAAGCCTATATATCATCTGAGTATAACAACAAGGTCTATATTATCAATCCTCAAACCCTGGTGGTATCAGATTCTATTACGTTCCCCTATCGAAACACAGAAGGTATGTGCCTCTATAATGGCTCTGCCTATATTTGTGTTTGGGATACAGCCTGCGGCAAATTGTATCAGGTAGATATCATTACCAATAACATCATAAGGGAGATTAATCTGCCGGCAAAGGCTCCGCAGGAGGTATTGATCGACAAAGAGCAGATGCTGTGGGTTTTGGCTGGTGACGAGCCATATGGTACAACGGCTACCTTATCGCGTATCGACCCTACGACAGGTGAGGTACTGCACTCCTTTCTGTTCCCTGCAAATGCCAATCCGTTTAAGCCTGTGTTGAATGCGGCAAAAGATACAATCTGCTTTCTTGAAGCATACAATAAAGGTACAATGCCCAATGGTGTTTATAAAGTAGGTATTCATGCCTCGGCTTTACCTGCACAACCCTTCGTTGCAGATAAAGCCAACCAGTATTTTTATGCAGTGGGTATTAATCCGGCAAATGATGAAATCTATATTGCCGATGCCAAAGATTTCAACCAGAAGGGTACTGTTTATATTTATAGACCAGACGGCACAGTCAGAACCAGTTTCAATGTTGGATCAGGCCCCGGACATTTTTATTTTGATAACTAAGGATTTGAAAACGCTATACACACAGATAACATTGAAAATGCTGCTTTTTGCGGCTGTTATTGGTTGTATCCTTCCCTCAGATGCTTACTGTCAGAATACTAATGACACAACACTGCAGGAAATTAATATCCATACCAAACGCAAAGTTTCCAATGACTCCCGGATCAACGATTTCTCGCCGGGGCAGAAGGTGAAAACTATAGATAGCGCCACACTTCATCAATACCAGTTGCAGAGTCTGGCCAGTCTGCTCACACAGCAGGTTCCGGTGTTTGTAAAATCTTATGGTTTTAATGGATTGGCAACATTGAATTTCAGAGGTTCTTCGTCAGCCCAGTCGGCAGTATTTTGGAATGGCGTGCCTATACAGAATGCTGCATTGGGTATTGCGGATATTTCCACACTGCCTGTTTCATTTATGCACAAGGTAAATATTGTGTACGGTGGCTCTTCAGCCTTATGGGGCAGTGGTAATGTTGGTGGCGCCCTGATGCTGGAAAACGATGCGCCGGTTTTCGATTCGGCAAAGAGCGCTCTTTTTGTAAATGCAGGAACCGGAAGCTTTGGCCAGTATATGGGTGGACTGGATGCTGATATTCACAATCACAGGTGGTTTTTTTCCGGCAGTGTATATGCTCAATCTGCCATCAATAATTTTACTTTTACCAGCAATCAGGGTATTAAATCAGATATGCACAACAGCCGTTTACAGAGCGAAGCGGTCCAATTACGGGCTGCATATAAAATAGGCGCTTTGCAGGTGGTAAGCCTTACTGCCTGGATGCAGCAATACAGCCGGGAAATCCCTCCCGGTCTGCTTGAATCATCCTCTGTAAAAAAGCAGGAGGATGGCGCATTTAGGGTTGTTGCAGAATGGAATAAAGTTACTGGTTCAAATAAATGGTATGCCCGGTCATCATTTGTTAAAGATGAATCTGGATATAGCGATGATGCTATTTTGTTACACGTAAACAATAGTGTTTACCAGTATTATCAGGAAGTGGGCTGGAAAAAAGAATTAGGTTTTTGGGGTCGTATATCTATGTTTACGCCCTTCCAGCTTGCCTGGCTCAATCAGCAGGGGGAAGGCTCAAAACAACAATCCCGTGTAGCCCTTGTTGGTGCATATGATATCAAGGTGTGGAAGGATAAGTTGGATATATCTGTAAGCGCCCGAAATGAAATTATTAATAGTGGAACTGAAGCCAGGCAAAGCAATATTTTACTTCCGGGTGCAAATGCATCCTTTGCTATTACTCCATGGTTGTTATTGCGTTCAAATGTACAACGTACTTACCGCACCCCTGCATTGAATGAGTTGTATTATTTCCCTGGTGGAAATACAAGTCTGAAACCGGAACAGGGTTGGAGCGAAGATGCCGGCTATTTGCTGAGTTTTAAAGCCGGCGATTTTACACTTAGTCATGATGTCTCGGTATTTAACCGCAATATCCACGATTGGATATTGTGGATAGGTGGCGCTATATGGACACCTCACAACATTTCAGAGGTGCACAGCAGGGGAGTAGAGACGGAAAACAATATTTCTTACACCACGGGCCATTGGAAGTTCCATATTGGTCTGAATACATCCTACATTCTGGCAACTACCGTTTCCAGTTATATTTACAACGATGGAAGTATAGGAAAGCAGATTCCCTATACGCCCCGTTATAATGGACAGGCGAATGCCGGATTTACTTTCAGAAAGTTGTCATTTAATTACAATCACACCTACACAGGCTACCGTTTCATTACTTCCGATGAGTCTTATTTTATTACACCATATGCTACAGGAAACGTTCAGCTAATGTTGGATACGCGTTTCAGGCAACATAAGCTCCGCCTCTCAGGTCAGTGCAACAACATATGGAATAGCCAATACCAGGTAGTAGCCTACAGGCCTATGCCCGGTACCAATTGGCTTCTGGCATTAAACTTAGGTATCGTAAAAGAAAAAAATCAATAAAAACGAGCATGCCCCTGACCATCCTGATGATACCTTCCTGGGAACTGACGGTTGGTGCAACTGCTTAATCCTACAATAATAAGTAGAGCTAGAATAGAAAAAATCCTGAATTTCATTGGTAGTATCATTTGATTTCGGTTTTAAAGATAGCAAATAACCTGAAATTTCAATCAAAACGCATAGTGATATAGTAAATACATGCTCTGTATCATATCTGTATTTGATGCCTGTCATGAAAATTTCCTTTAAGCTGTACTAATATTGCCTCAATTCTTATCCCGGCCTTTAGGGTGAAAGCTGAATTAAAAATCAAATAGCTGATTATGAAAAAACTGTTTTTATATATTTTCTCAACGTTACTGCTGCTGGCAAACAGTCATCAGGTTACTGCACAGAACTTTAGTAATATTCAACAGATCCACAGGCAGGCTGGCGTTGCTGTTTCGCCGGTTACTCCCGCATCTGTGTTTGTAGCCGGCAATTTACAATCAGTATTGCAGCGGCAATACGAACGCCGTGAGAGCATGCATATTGCAGCTAAAAAATCATCAGGCGCTTCAGGCGAACGGCTTAAAGCTTTTTGTGGTTATAATCTTCTGGATACGTTTGCCAGCCACCCTGGTAAATCCGACTCAGCCTATTATTTTTATAGCAGCAACCGGAGCTCATTATTTAATTTCCAGAAAATGGCTTATCTGTCGCCTTCAGTGAATACATATACTTCCCCTGTTGACCAGAATTATCCTTTTGCACTTATTTATGCCCCCGTTCAATCTCCTGTAATAAGTATGGACATTATGCCGGATAGTGTTTATGCATGGAATTCTTATTGTCCTTTTGGTCCCTCATCAGGCAATATTTTTGGGTTTGCCGATAAGGTGCTCAATACTTATTCAGGTGATTTGCTTACACAAACTGATAATCAATATTATCCCACGCTCCCGGGCGGCAAATATCGTTGCCAATTGAATTACGACACGCTGGACAACAGGATATCCGCAATGTATTATTCTTATAATTCCATAATGAGTAGTTGGGAACCCACAAGTATAGTCTGCTATACCTACAATGGTTTAAATCAGTTGGTTTCCGATAGTTCAAGTGTATATACCGGTGCCTGGGTTGAAAACCGTAAATCGGTATACGCTTACGACATAAATGGCAATATGACTTTCACCTGCTTATACGCCGATAGTTCTGGTTTCTGGCAACCCCAGATCAGGCAATATCTGGTTTATAACCCCGATTCCACCCTGCAGAAAGACAGCACTTCACAGTACAATGTCGGCGTTTGGTCCGCCTACATTAATGATTCTTTTGGCTATACAGCAGGTATAAGTTATTTTACCTTTGCCGGTACCAGGCTGTTTTCTGGTGATACTGTCTATGCCAGTTGCGAATATCTGAAGAATGTATCCTTATATGGGTTGCCCGATACCGTTATTTATAATTATTATGGCGGTTACACCGCGCCGGTTACTCAAAAAACCTTCAGTAAAAAAATATGGTTTACCTACGATACTTATAGTAATCCTTTAGAGGCACAATCATTTAATTATGTGTTCTCCGATTCACTCACAGGCGCTGGCTATTACCTCTCTTCTCCCGAAAGGAAATACTATTATTACTATGAACCTTTTGATCTGACAAAGGTGGAGCAAAATATTGTCTCCGCAGGCGCCATAACTATTTTTCCCAATCCTGCTTCAAACAATATTTGTTTATATCGTACCGACTTTACCAAAGGTGCTGCCACTATTATTAAAATTATAGATGCACTTGGAAGGATCGTGATTACTGAAAATCTGTCCTGGATGAATGAACGGGAGACAATATCATTATCAGGTCTGAAAAACGGCATATACATCATTTCTGTTCAGGATGCTAACGGACAAATTCTGAAAACGCAGCAACTGCAAAAGCTATAATCAGTCTATAACCGGTACGATCAGAACTTGCAGGGATGTGAGGCTCAAAATTATTGTGGGTAATTTTAACAATGCCTAAAGTTCGAAAAGACTATTTTATTTGCATTTATTATAAGCAAAAAGCACTGATATTTGTTGTAGGTTAAATAAAGTAATAAAAAGATAATCTAGTTCGTAAAAAGTTATTACATTGTATTAATTTTCACACAAAAAATTAATACAATGCGTACACTTTACTTATTCTTTATTGCGCTGTTTATTTCAGGTATTGCCACGGCAGGATGTCCTCCCGGTAGGTATAATACAGAGGTTTTTACCGGCTATACCAAAACTACCGTTACCTATTCTTCCGTCTACAGCCTGCAGATGGATATTTTCCAGCCCACCGGCGATACCTTGGCCGAAAGACCCGTTATTATCCTGGGGCACGGCGGTAGCTTTATCACTGGCAATGGCGACAGAACTAACGACAGTACCATTATATGGTTGTGTCAAAACTTTGCAAAGAGAGGATATGTTACTGTATCTATCGACTATCGCACTACCAGCCCGTTAACCTTATTAGATTCCGCTTCTGCCGTTGATGAAGTAATCAAGGCCATTGGCGATGGTAAGGCTGCTATCCGGTATTTTGTAAAAGACAGGGCTACTACTAATACGTACAAGATTGATACCAACAATATTTTTATTGGTGGCAATTCTGCCGGTGCTGTTTTATACATGCATGTGGGTTATCTCGACAGTCTGGGCGAATGTCCTCCTAATATTGCAGCAGCCATGATGGCCAATGGCGGCTTTGAAGGTAATAGTGGCAATGCAGGATATACCACCAGGTTCAAAGCCATTATCAATCTTGCGGGAGCGCTTAATCAGTCATCATTTGCAGGTATCGGCGATAAACCTTCTGTAAATGCTCAGGGCACCAACGATAATGTTGTACCTTATTATTGTGGATATCCTTTATCTGGTACTGTGCATGTAAATCTTTGTGGTCTTGGAACACTGGAGCCGGTCTATGTAGCAAATGGAATTTACCACATGAGCCATATTTTCCCGGGCGATGGTCATGTTCCATGGTCGACTAATGCAGCTAAATTCTTTACTGTTGATTCTATGATCAATGTTTTTCTTTACCAAATGGTTTGCACTGAAGGTGATGGCATTCACGAAGCAGTTACTGGAACTGTTGATTCAATTTCCCCTATGCTTACCTCGGGTCTGGTTAACATTTATGCCACTGTTTCGATAGCTGAAGTTTCAGTTTTCCCTAACCCTGCTTCAGAACTGGTTAAGATTAAGGCTACTGTACCTATAGCCGAAGTTACTGTTTATGACCAGACCGGTCGTACTGTTTTAGCCTCGGGAAATGTGGGTAATGCAAATTATGAAATGAACACTTCACACCTTGCCAAAGGTATTTATTTCCTGCACATCAGGTATGCCGACCAGGTTAATGCACCCGTAGTAAAGAGATTAGTAATAGAGTAGATCAATTTGTACTTATCTTCCCTTGATAAAACAACAAAGGCTAAAGTCAGAACTTTAGCCTTTGTTATATTGTTGAAAATGAATCATTCAAATTATCCTGCGGCAGTATCTCCGGCTGGAGCCGTAGCAGGACGATCATCTGCAGTTGGTCCATACATTCCCGGAACAGGTACATCAAGCAGGCGCAGGTATACACTCAACTGACCACGGTGGTGGTAAAGATGATTATAAGCCATTGAGCGGACAACCACTTTCTTCGGCATGGTAAAATGCACATGTTCACCATTCTTCAATGACCACATTTTTTCAAGATCCTCATCAGTAGTCTTTTCAAGTATTGCAAGTGCGTCACTTACGTTTTTGTCATGCAGTGCAAGCAATTCTTCCTTTGTCGGATTAGTTATCGGTTTGTATTCCATGGTAGCAAAATTCAGTTCATCTGCTCCAAGGGTAAATACTACCCAACCTGGCAATTCAGCAACGTGCGTTGCCAGTCTGCCGAGTTTCATCGATTTTGCATGCGGATGCCAGTCATTTTTTTCGGTAGGTACGCGTTCCAGCATTTTGCGGGTAGATGCGGCTTCCATTTGTAATTCTGCAATTAATGCATGATTCTGAGCCATAGCTATTTCTTTTTTTTTCGAAAATTAGGTAATAATATCATTGAAAACCTGCCATCATTATAAATTAATCTGATGAGGCTACCGTCAAAAACTATTTCGTATGAATTAGGCTTAGGAACGTTGATGAAATAAGTTCCACCATATTGCGAAGTTATATTTCTTTTATTAACTGCCATAGCTTTAGCGAAGGCATGTTATTAACTGCCATAGCTTAGCGAAGGCATGTTTTATGAGGCGTAAAATCTGCGAATAATGAATTATTTTAAGACTGCTATGTAGAAAAGCGTAGTGCCGATATGTGGGATTAATATCACATAAAATTAGGTTTTTCGTTCGATAAAACAAAATAATCTCAGACTGCTAT
>CAIUZK010000010.1 GCA_903903635.1 uncultured Bacteroidota bacterium | reverse complement strand
ATCCTATGGTGAAAGAAAGTAGCCTGCATGAAATACTTGAACGCCATGGTAAAAAACGGGGATTGGACTTGTTTATGGCGGAGGAACAAGCGCACCTCTTACAAAACAACTACCAATACTTGGTAAACCAATGCGTTCTGTTACCTGGCAATCACATCATAGAATCAATGGAAGTAATAAATGTTAAGGACATGACAACTGATGACCAAAAGCTGATGGCTTTTATAAAGGATAAAAAAAACAAACCATACACTTCCAGAGGTGAATTTTCTGTATGTGTAAAGCTGTCCGGTGCCACCGATAGCTTCGGGGTATATCACAAAGGTGAGAGTGTACTCCTGTGTGATTTACTTCAAAAACAAAAAGTGCTGATGACCTCTAAACCTATGTAGAAAATACCACGGCAAGAATTCACTCCACTATTTAAAATAAAAAGGATAATGCAAGAGAAAATTGCTTTGAAGATCACACAGGACGTGGAAGCAGCTAATTACACGCCGCAATATGTCAAAGACGCTATACTGGAAAAGGAACTCGATAAACTGTTCAATAGACACTGGATGGCGGAAAAAGATAAATACTCACTGGAGCCCACCCTTCAATGTGAGAATAAATATACTTTTTCAGGTAAAATAAAACACATGCCACAGACCAGGCCACCCAAACCAACCAAGAAAATACTGAACGGCATATCTGAGCAGTTTAAATCAGGAGCCTTAACCACTGACGAGACGGCTAAAATATATGCCGATCTGTATGTCTGCGGTATATTATTGAAAACAGGGGCCGAAGTTGCCATGATGCATAAAGGCGTGGGTTACGATCTGTTAGTTCTGACCGCAAAAAATAGGATTGTACGGCTTAACATAATCACAGACCGCCATTTACACAGCCCCAACATTAGCATAGAAATCTTTCGCAGTGCGGGTGGCAAAACAGTAACTGACATACACACCACTTTAGCCGATAACTATATTATAAAGATATGCGGCTCCCCGGGCGTCTACCAGATAGCAACAAGCAAACTCAGACTGATTTTAAAAGCCCACGGCAAAAAAAGAATAACGCTACCATGCGAACGCGGAAACACTGTCGTAATGTTGATAGATAGGAAACTGCTGCTGGCGAACTGCGAAGGTTTGAACCTTTGAGCGATTTGGATTCCTTTTAACTGAAAGCCCCAAAATGTGGGGCTTTTTTGTTTTCATTAATGTCACTCCGGTCAATAGCGAAACAATAACGAAAAGGAGGCTGAATATTGGTAAGGATAATAGTATTTAATATTTAGAATACAGGTAGGGTACGACCTTATTTTAACTTGTAATACGTAGACAATTTATCGTTTTATGGATTTAGGCCTCTTTGAAAAAAAATTCGACTTCCGTGACGAGTAAAGGATTAAGTATAATTAATGAAAACAACCAAAGCAGGCAGGACAATACTATTGCCTAAAGCATTGAAGGATAAAATAGATCGACTGGAACTTACCAGGTTACAAAGGGAAAAAGCATATAAAATTTGCGATCTGATTTTAAATAAGCAACTACGTGAAGATCATGGTTATGATTCCTACATCGATCTGCCACAGGAATATTTACGAAAGCTATTCGGCGGTAACTATCATCGGTTTTTTGATATGTTGAAGCCGAATATTATATATGCCGAAAGTAGGGTAGATGCAGATGGAGTTTACAAAGAAAAATATTCCAACAGGGAAGGCAGCGGTAAAAGTAAACGATACAAGATACAAGCCGATCTTCTGAGTTGTGAATTTGATTCAGCTATTTATCAAGACAAGATAAATGGAGGCGACAAAGGTTATCTATGGGTCGCCGGCGAGCGTTTTGACAGAACTATAGTTACCGACGATATTGCATTGCTCAAGATAAACCGGAATGCTTTGATTGAGAAAGCGGAAAAACATATTGCTGAAATTAGTGGAGGAGATTTTAAAATTAACGATGAAATATCCGAAATGCGATTTGAGGTTGCAGACAAAATTACCGGATACAAGGGGTTTACAAGCCTTAAAGCATCCCTCGAAAGAACAACACAGTCAAATTGCGTGATAAAAGACGATAGAAAATATTTTTTAGCTAACCTCGATAACTACGTTAAAAGAAAGAAAGACAATATCCGGTTTAGTTATTTAAAATCAATAGAGATGTTGTGTAATAGAAACTGTCATTATGCAAATAGAAACCTTGAAAACAACCGCCTTGACCACAACATAACGTCCCTGAGTTCAACGCTTTTGGAAATTGTTATGGATGACAACGGCCTTTGTGAGATAGACCTGATGAATTCTCAATTCGCAATCCTGGCATGGCTCATGACTAACGATAAAGAATTTACCCCAACACTCGATTTTAAAATATTTGCTGAACACGCAGCTAATGGGTCGCTGTATGAATATATCAAGAACGAATTTAGCTGCCCTGATAGGAACGATGCCAAAGCAATGATGATAGAGCTTGCTTTTTCCGGGCACAAAAATCCATCTCCTGACAAATCAAAACTCAGGAAACTATTCCCATCCGTAGTCACTTATACAGACGACTATAAGCGTAAGCACGGAGACAATATGTTTGCCATATATGGCTTCAAAGAGAAGAGGCCAATCTTTTTATAGATGGCCTATATCACGAATTAAAAAAGAAAGGATTATGGGTATTAACGCGGCATGACTCACTTCTTATAAAAAAAGAAAATAAAGAGTACATAAGCGATTTTACGCGTGAATATTTTATACACGCAAATTTAAGATGCTCAATAAAGATGTAGGTACAGAGAGTATTTTGGGGATTAAAATGAATCTCCCATTCGACTGCTTAGTGCTGCCTCTTATCCACTTCTATAGCATACAGCAACTCAAACAAAGCATCCATGTCATCAAGCACCATGTCCATATTGACGGGCAAACCTTCGCGCGCATTTCTGAGGTAGCCGAATAGAACTGCTCGCAAATTGTTGCTCACCCGAATCGGCGATGTATCTTGGATAAAGTATCGCATCTTATCGGTTAGTTCTTTTGAAAGCACATTTTTATCCTTGCTCATTGAAAAAATATTTTACTGAAGATATACGCGCAAATAACCGTGAGCGCCATCTTAGCGCCATTTTAACGCGCGTAATTATCCATTTTCACCGGAACGGTCTACACTTGTTTTTCAAAACAACAGTCTATGCAAAATGCGAATGATGAGTTAAGAGAACACAGCGGTGGATCAGATAATCTTTATCGGTACAATTTCGGTTTAGTCATAACCGAGGGAATTAGGTCGCTCTGTGAGTCCTTCTCTTGCTGGTGGCTATTAGACATTCTGGCTTCTTATGAGCCGGCTTTGAAAAATGAAGAGTTCAAGGTTTGGACACTTACAAAGCACGGTGATAATAGCGCGACTGTAAAATGTACGGACGGCAATGATAGAATCTTAAAGACCCAGAATATCGCATGGACTGACTTTCGCGCGGATACTTGTACGATCTGGATTGAATTGGGCACTGCTCTGCTCCCGGTTGAACATTGATAAAATTTAAAAATGCGGATAAATCATGACAAAAGCAGAGATAAACACTTGGCGCGCGAAAGCCGCTTTGGGCATCGTTGATGATTGCCTAAATCCCCTTTTCCTATATAGCCAATGCCACCGTGAAATACTTCTCGATATAATCAACGGAAAGATTGACCCGGTTGAAATGGCGCGCCACGAAATGAGGGCGCGCGGACTTGACTTGAAAACAGGCAGGTGGATTGGGTGGCGAACACAGGAAACGCGCACAGAAGCAGTCTAACCGCGCGCATTCTTTTCGAAATCGAACAATACCCGCGCGCGGTTGAGATAAAAGTGAGCGCGCACATAGTCCCCCCACGCTGCATGGATCGCGCATCGGCTGTTTTTTTCTCTGTATCCGCGATGGTTCCAAGAAAGTAAGCAAATAGCTACCAGAGTAAAACCGGTTTGAATTCACAACCCATATCAAGGCAGGAAGAACGCCGGCGTTAAATCTTCTTAAAGAATTCGGACAGCGTTATATCAAAGTATTTGCAAAGCTTCGACAGGGTGC
Source organism: uncultured Bacteroidota bacterium (assembly GCA_903903635.1). Classification (GTDB taxonomy): domain Bacteria; phylum Bacteroidota; class Bacteroidia; order Chitinophagales; family Chitinophagaceae; genus Nemorincola. The sequence continues at coordinate 8,863 of CAIUZK010000010.1, read as the reverse complement.
TGACGGAGACATTGACTTTTGCCGTTTCTATCCGGGCGATATGAATGTCAGTCTCGTTGTATAGCTGGTCTTGGGACAGTCCTCTCTTCTCCCTTAGTTTCTTCAATCTAAGGGCAATGTGCTGTAATAATTCCTGATCGCGTACCTGGGCCATTTCCAGTCGACAAATTCCAACTTGTATATGTCAGCGGCAAGGACATATTCGTCATTATTTTTTGCTATTTTGCGCCAAAACAGTCAATTATGACAAGCAAAATGAAAACAATAGTATGGTGTGCCACACTTTTCACATTCATAGTGACAGGTTGTAGCGATCAGTCTGTTACTTATTATAAAAACGGGAAAGCAAAGGCTGAGCTCAAAGACTATAAAGGAGCTATTGACGAATATACCAAGGCCATTGAAGTAAATCCGAAATATGCCTTGGCGTATCGTGGAAGGGGAGCAGCAAAAGTACAGCTTGATGATTATAGCGGGGCGATCACTGATTTTACAAAGGCCATCGAAATAGACCCAAATGATACTTTTTCGTATTGGGATAGGGGGGTTGCGAAAGGGGCAGTTGATGATTATAACGGAGCAATAGTCGACCTGACGAAAGTAATAGCCATAAATCCACACGCTGATAGTGCCTATGAGCTCAGGGGTGAAGCGAGAATGGCACAAAAGAATTATGATGGTGCGATCGTGGATTGTGATAGGGCGATAGAGATTAATCCGCAGGATGAAAACGCCTATTTTTTAAGGGGCAATGCCAAAGCCCAACTTAATAAGAACCGGGAAGCATTAGACGACTATAATAAAGCGATAGAGATAAATCCACAAAACGCAGAAGCCTATTACAACCGAGGCGCAGTAAAACATAATTTAGGGGACGAGAGCAGCGCAATTGAGGATTTTAATAAGTCGACCGAATTAAAAGAAAAAAAAGAAGGCGCTGATGGCAAGACAGGTCGTGGGGGCAAGGTTGCAGATAACAAAGGGCCAGGAAGCTCACAAGGCGATGTAACCGATAGTAAATCTTTACCGCAATCTGAACCTGCTGGAGATGGTCTCGCCAAACATGACCTTTCTTCGATACCGGGTTGTTACGCTTTGAGGTTCCATAAATACGAAACTCCATCAACAGTTCTTTATCTGCGCAAGGACGGCAAAGTGATGTATGTCATACACCAAAATTCGTCCACGGAAATTAAGATGTTAAATGGCAGCTACACGGTTAATGGCACGGACATTTTTGTTGTACATGAGATTGGTTCCTTCCATGTTCAAAAGCAACATAACGGCAGTTTGGTTACAGGAGATGGTCTTATCCTTGAACAGGATTACAGTTATTAGTGATAGCCACTATCGTTGCCACCACGAAAAAAATATCAACCTAACACAATTTCGTAGTTGCACAAATCTCAACAATCGCTCTCCTGGCGCGTTTCGGGGCTTGTTAGGAGCCTCCAAACTGTTTTCAAGTATAAACGGCTTATAAATCGTTGGCGGCTTTCTAAACAAAAAGATTTAACAAAAAAACGGGCGCCCAATAGCGCCCGTTTCAATAAAGGGAGATTATTTACTACTTTATTTTATAACCGAGGCTTTTCGCAGCTTTGATTAATGGCTGGATATTATCAAATGTCCACTGCGAAGAAATTACGAGAGCCGTTTTGTCCTTTAATTTGATAACGTGTTCATCCTTAAAAAAATAACGGTCATATTTTTTACCCGATATTTCCCTTGCCTTCTCTATTGTTTGAAAGACCGCAAACCTCTTTAGCAAGGCAGGTGGAAATACCTCTTCCAGTTTTTTTAAGTTTGTGTTTGGAAAGTCCTTTAGATACTGCAAAACTATAGCCCTTGCAAGTCCGCCTTTCCCAAGTTCTTCATCGTTGAAAAGAAATTTTTTGTTATTTCGGGTCGTTGTTGCTTTTGATGTGGTTGCTGCAATAACTTGTTCTTCATTCTTTTTTTCTTCTTCATCCACTATAGGGCCAGATTGTTCTACCAGGTTTTTAGTAACTGTTTCTTCGACACTAACAATTCCGGACTGAGGGTGAGGGTATTCATCAGCCTTTGTCTGTACTTCGGTTGCTGGTTCTTCATTAACTGTTTCAACAAGTATGTACGTCGCATCAGTGCCTTCGCCTTGTGTGGCTATCTGCCCGTCTGCCATCAACTTCTTTATCAGGTTGAATAATGGTAACCCTTTAAGTTGAAGGGCTTCACCGATTGTCGCCTTCGTGGCATTAGGGTTCTCTTTGAGATACCCGATCAATTTGTCATTTCCTGTTTGCATAATCTATGTTTTAATGATTAACGATGACGCATTTTAGCAGTGAAAAATGAAACCGGGAAATTTATTTAGAGCTTTAGCTTTACCTTAGCAAGCCAATGACCACCTTTGGCGTCTTAGTGCTATTGATTGTATATTGTTTCATGCCGGGCGGCTTATACCTTCTCGAATTTCAATTCTTTGTATCCGGTTGTTGCAATGTGATACTGAAGTTTGGTCGGTGAGTTATCCAATGCGCTCCACAATTCGGCCTCATTTTCATCCAGTGTTACCTGAATCCGCAAATTTTCAAGCGGGGCAATGTAAATGGGGGTTCCAAATTCATAAGTAACCATGATATATTGGTTAGGATTCAGTTGCAAGAACTGTTTTGCTGTTAACTTTTTCTTTACCATTACCGTTTTGATTAGGTTATAATTTGTTCCAAGACTCAACGTACGATTGCAGACTCTCCGCGACAACGGCCAGTTCCGCCTTAGTAACCGCCTTATGCAGAGCAGCAGTAGGATTATTAATATTACGCTGCAGTTCGGTGATACTGACAACATAGATAATGTCATTGTCTGAACAGTTATCTAAGTCATGAAGGATAAGATAGGTTTCCCTGGGATTTTCAACACCAACTGGGTTGACCAGCTTAACTATTTGACCCTGTTTGGATGGCCGTCTCTCTTTATTCATCTTTATACAATTAGGCTGAAGATAGCCGTAACAGATATTAATGAGACAGTTTATTTTGCAATTTTATTGCTAATATTACGACACTGAATAAGAGTCCAATATGGGAAAGAAAAATAAAATCTTAAGTAAACTCCGAGACAAGGGAAAAAATCCGTATCCCTTTATTAATCCCATTATTGTAACAAGTGAACTTGGAATAGTTGACGGACAGCATAGATTTGAAGTATGTAAACGGACGAACAGCGGCGTCCTTTTCGTTATCTTGGCCTATACCCACAATGATCTCAAGAACGAAAATTTTATACGTGAATTGAGATACCTGCAAGAGATGCAACGTATTGCATTAGAAGAATGGTTTGTCAAGAATAATATTAGCTACCTCGACCAGCTTCAACAATGTAGTTCAGTTGATAGAATGGCCAAATTCATAGAGTTCGAGAATCTTTTTGAATCTGATAAAAAATATTGGGAAGAACTTGCTGACTGCTATAATCTTAGTGATAATAACTACAAGCTTGCATCAGAAATAAAACGGCTGTTCAGCTCAAAGCGTGCCAATAGAGAACATCTTATGTTGGACAATGAAGTTCGATTTCTTAACAGCTTGCCAGAGGTGGTGCTGATTTACAGAGGAATGAGCACCGAAGAATTTGAGAGTAATAATTTTGGTATTAGTTGGAGCTTAAAAAAGCGGGTGGCTGAAAAGTACGCAAATGAGTACTATCACAATTACGATACACACGGTGTTGCCCACACCGTTGTTGAATTAAAAATAACAAGAAGTCAGATTGTCGCTTATTTCAGCGAAAGGAATGAAGAAGAAATAATCTACTTACATAATACAAACTAAGTGAATCCTACTAATTGTTTAGCTGCTTTCTCAAGTTTTTTATTCACTCCCTCTCTACAGTCTATCCATTGAATAAGCTCTATGTAGGTAGGTAGTTGGCTGCTATACAAATAAATTGGGGCTAAGACATCTCGTTCACCTTTCAACTGAATGTGGTTAGCAATACTAAACTCTAATTTACATATCTTCGAATCTAAATAGCTGGGCGACAATAAAGTGATGATTGTCTTCGAGACATCAAGACTTTCAAAAATTTCCTGTTGCCACGCATGACCAACTTTAAGTTTCAGGTTGTCAATAAATATATTGGCTTTAGGTGCATTTTTTTTAATTGCCTTCATGAGAAACATTGCTTTATCAGAATCATTGTGGCTATAACTAATAAAGTAATCATAAGTGAACATCCCTTTAGATTCTAAAATATGATGGTCGTACTTCTGCTTTAGCGTTGAAAATATCTTAGCCGCTTGTTTAGCCTTTAACGTATCGTAAGCAACGATTTTAATACTGTCTAACTCTAATCCCAAACTGAACCAATTTGCCGCGGCCTCAATAAGCGGGCCGAATATTTTTTCAATTGAGTATTCTGCATCTCCCGTAGCCAGAATCGGCATTCCAATGTTCTTAATTTTGTATGGTTTCGCAATGTTCATTATGGTTTGGAATAAATCTCCTATCAGTTCATAAGCAGGTTGCAATTTCACATGCGGTTCAAAACACAATATTCTCTCAAATTGAATCCCTGAGTATTTGCCGGGATTGAATTGTTTCGACAGCCAGCACGCGTGCATTTGTCGTAAATCCATTTCCTTATCACGAGCTAATGATGCTACAGACAAGCCTGTTTTATGCAACGAACCGATCAGAGAAGTAGTTGTTGGTATGTAGTCATTAGGAAACGCTGAAAGAACCAGTAAATCAAAGCCTTCGACCTTTGTTAGGTTTGCCAAATCACCATGATATAGTTCAATGAATTTATTCTGACCTTTGTAGTTTACCGTTATCTTATCAAGTAATTTCATTTTTAACGAAATTTTACTCAAATTTTACATTGGCTTTTATGCCGGAAAATTAGAGATTTATATACATCAGTGTACACAATTTCATTTCCAATTCCGCACCATATCTTCCAGGTCATCCAATATATCGCGCCACAACAACTTCTTAAAATCCCGTAACTTTTTTTGGTCATTTCCTTTCTCCAAAGTGCCAATTAGAACGTCTAAATATCTGGCGTCAACCGCGGCATCTATAGATGACGTCCAATGTTCATCCGGGTTTATTACTTCCTCGACTGATAAAAACACAGTCCGGTTAGCTGTCCATAGCAATTCCATTTTCCTGTCGCTGTCATGATCGTTGAGAGTGTTGAGCGTTTTTTCGACAGCGCCATGTAGGGCCAACCACTCTTGCCGCGGTATCTCGTGACCATGCAACGCCTTTTCATGTAGTTCAACAGCCCTCTTAATATTTGATTCATCAAGTACACTATCAGGCAGGTATTCGCCAAGCACAAATGCCTCCCATTGATGAAACATAAGTGTATAGTCCACGCCTACATTGCAGGCGAACAGGAACCGCTCATAATATTTCGATTCATAAGTTGGCTTCAATCCATCAAAACCATTGGAAAAATTATGGTTGATGGTTATCATCAATCTAAAAAGCCAAGCGGGTAGGTCGAGTTCTTTGGTAAAAAGCTCCTCGTTCTCAAGCACACAATCCGATGGCTTGATAACTCTCCTCGTCGCCATTATTGTTTCTGCAATTTCCCGCGCTGACTTTTGTCGCATTTGTACGTCCAGCCATTTATATACTTTATCCACTACAGATAACTGCACCTTCTTATCCCCATGAAATGAGCTTAGTTTCCTTTTCATTGCGTGCTATCCTTTTTAACTTGCCCTATTTTTGAGATATAAAAGTTAATGAAAACTACTCCAAATATCAAAAAGACGAGTGAATGCAAGATAAGTAACCTTTTGCCGGCATCAGTAAATACAGTTATATCGCCGTAACCGATCGTAATAGAACTGACAAAAGAAAAATAGATGGCATCTAATGCCTGTGTAACTGGGTAATCCTTATAACACAGGCATCCGGCTATAAGATAAATGGTTGCAAAGTCAAAATTCAACTCTATATAGTCAAGAAAAACAAGAATAATATTTCTTCTGATAGAATGAGGTTGTGAGAAAACATCACTGCAAAAAATCAGCGTGGAAATATAAAGAACAGTTTCACCTATCATCCACCAGCACCACCAGCCAACTGCATTGAATCCAAATATTGTTGCCGTCGTCAGGTACCATTTATTTTTTAGGATCAATGCCGCAACTATCACCTTGAACAATACATAGACTTCCACGCCGAAGTATTTCCAGTATTTTCCGAACAATCCAAAAATGAACCTGACCCATATTCCCAGGGTTAAAAACTGAGACGCGACCAGGAACAATTGTAAAAAGCGCTCTATAGACATGGCGTCCGAAATTCGCTCACCATGCTCGTCACGGTTATTCCATATCTCTCTCAAGTTTTCTGCCTGGTTACACAGCACATTGTGGCCCAGCGGCGTTTCAATTGCCAAGTCTGAAAAAAAAGCCTTTCGAAATATATTCGCCATAACGATAGCTACTTATTTTTAAAATAATGTTGGTGCCGCCGGCCTCAGGTCATTAAGTTTTATCAAATTGATTTTGTTCGCCGGCACACCCAAAGCCAGCATTTTATTTAAGAACACATCCCGGTCTCTATCGGCATGATAACTTACTGTCCAGGCCACATCTGCAAGTCTGATGGAAGCGGCTATTTTTTCAAAGTATGGCATATCTACATCACCCAGCGAATGACCCAACACAAAAATTTCGTCAACGTCAGCCAGGGATTCGAAAAAGTTCAAATTCGCTTCGATGATCTCAGCAGTGCTTTTGTGAGATGCTCGGTAGTAATCGAAAACCCGCTGCTCAGCCAAATCGAATGAATGGTCATAATCAGCAGCCATTTCTTCCCGCCATTCTATAAGCTGTTCATCTGTCAACCCGGCGGGTGGCTGCCGTTCTTCCTCCCTGAATGAATTTGGGTCAACCCCATGCCCAAGCACGAGTTCGTCATCTGCTCTTGCAGAGTTATGTACGTAAAATATGTCCTCATGCCTTACACCATAATATCGCTCCAAGGTGTCCGTATAATTAAACTGCATGAATTTCGATGCCGGATGTAGTGTTATCCGGTCGCCGCCAATATCATCAGGGAACGCGACATCGCGAATAAACTCTCCAAACGCATCTCTCAGGTTTTTGGTAACGTCGTCTACTATTTCACCTACTGCATACTCCATATCGGTTCGGTCTGCTTCTCTGAAGTCATCAGACCCATAATTGGGGAGCAGATCGGAGTGATCTTCGAGTAAGGTTTTGTAATCCATCGTCGCGAGTGCATCCTCAAAGTGCGACCACAAAGGATCCCTTTTGTCATCGGGGTTGTCCGGATCAATATCACTCAGTTCAAAATACTGCACCAGTAAGTCGTATATATCATCATCGTGTTCTTGCAAAAAGAAGCCAAATGATGTATAGCTGGTGTCCAGTCCATGATGTAGGTCGAATCCATTTCCTATCACATATAAGGTACTCATATCATTGGTGATTTTACATCTTAATTATCAGGCGTTGCTACATCCTGTTATTCTTAGTTTATATACTTGGTAATTTTCCCTCAGAAAAGGAAAGTAATTGCTCAAAAAATCATTTGTTTTTATGCGTGTTCGGTTTTTTGCTTGACATTGGCGCAGGAGGCTTAACCGGAGTAGTATCCTGGTACGAATATCCTGTTTGTTGTTTTAAGCTATCAAGCTGTAATTTATGCTTATCCAGGTTGTCGCCCGGATGTATTGCTTCCAGATAAAACGTATTACTTGGGTCTCTGCTTAAAGCTTTGAACTCATCTCTTTCTACAATCTGTTCACCTGTAATTGAAACGTTCGAACTATTTAATACTTGGATCGACACGCTGGAAACTTTGGGGTAGTTATCAAGCGTTGTATAAAAGGTAGCTCTTTTTTTACCGGCAGAGCGATTTCGGTATAGCTGATGTTTCTTTATTTCCAGGTCTGCTGTCAGGTTTTCAATCTCCAGAGAGTCTTTTACTTTCTGGTTTTTAATTTGCTGATTTTTAATTTCATTATCTGCTTGGGCATTTTTAAGGTTAGCTTTATCCAGGCTATCCTTTACCGGGTCAGTCATACTGACAACAGTGTGCTCAAATCCCTTTGTTACAATACTTGATATTATAACACTAATTGTTGTAAAGACAGCTACCAGCAACGCAACCCTCAACTGAACAGAAAAAGGCTGCTTAGCGTTCCCCTCATCATTATCGTTTTCCCTCGGACTAAATCTATATCGCCTGGTATGCCCTCCTTCTGTAGCAGGCTCTACCTCAATCACCAAAGCAATCTTATAAAGCTTGGCTACCTCATTGACAATGCCCAACAACTGAGACTCGCACTTGTTCTGAACAAACGCATCCATGGTGTGGGAGTCGTCAAAAAATCTATAATGCACCTCTAATATGCAGAAGTTGCCGTTTTCAGCTATTTGCATTTTCATATTTTCCTTTTATTTAACAACACTTTCAATGTGAACAACTCTTCCCGTTCTTGTTTCCTTGGCAAATACTATAGATGCACTCATGTATGCAATTTGCTGAGGGCATACCTACCTCTCCATTTTCAAATCCTCCAGGAATTCTGACCCTGGTTCAGTACAGGTAACAAGGAGAGCCTCTCTCGCCCTGGTACAAGCAACATATAACAGGTGTCTTTCAGTGTTGTAAACCTCTTCCAGGTCTGCATTGTCGGTAATGCTTTCGATACGTTCCTGCGATGGGATTATCTCATCGTCACAGGCCATTACTGGATATTCCGCGTAAAGTGACCCCTCTTTTCCTCGCCAAACTGACCCACCATAGTTAATCTCAAAAATGAGTGCGTTATTTAGTTGCTTCACTGTTACAAATATAGTTTACTTAATCCGTTTCATTTGTGT
>CAIUZK010000009.1 GCA_903903635.1 uncultured Bacteroidota bacterium | reverse complement strand
TCTTTTTATCGTACTTTGTAATCACACAATAGCATATTGGTTATACAAATATATGCATTGTTTTTGTAATTTTGTAGGAATTATTTTGAAAGTCTCCCTGAGATGAAGAATATAATTTGCTATATTGAAAATGCGAATAATTTCATTTACTAGAATTATATTTCTATACATTGATTGTATGTATATATCCACTGGTCTTTGCATGTAGGAAGCACTCGTGCGCATCAAAAAATTAAAGCTAAAATAGTTCTAATCCAATCCCCCCCGCCAACAAATCCCTCATAAATCCCCCTTTTCACCATTATAATTAGTCATTTTGTAGAATTACCTTTACCCCGTACTTAAAATAGCGTTAAATGAAAAAAACAGTTTTACTTTTTGTTGCCGTAGTTATGATGCTGGGGTCGCGTGCCGATGAGGGTATGTGGATACCTATGCTGATAGGCAAAAATTATGATGAAATGCAACGCCTGGGCCTCCGCCTCAGCGAGGAAGACCTTTACAACATCAACCACAGCAGCCTTAAAGATGCGATACTGCAGTTTGGCGGAGGCTGTACTGCCGAGATGATCTCGGATAACGGACTGCTGCTCACCAATCACCACTGCGGCTACGATGCCATTGCCAACCTTTCGACCGTTGAGCGCAATCTGCTGGATAATGGTTTCTGGGCGCATAACCTGAAGGAAGAACTGCCTGCGCAGGGTGTTACCGCACTCTTCCTGGTAAGCATGGAGGATATAACCAAAAAAGTAAAAGAGGCCGTGGGTAATGCCAAGGGCGAAGACTTTAGCAAGAAGCTGGAAGCCTATGCCAAGGGTGTGGAAGAAGCTGCCGCCGAAAAAGGTAAGTATGTGGCCAATGTGCGCAGCTACTTCAACGGCAACCAGTTTTTCCTCATCATCTACAAGCGCTATACCGATGTGCGCCTGGTGGGCACTCCGCCAAAGTCGCTGGGTAAGTTTGGCGGCGATACCGACAACTGGATGTGGCCCCGCCATACCTCCGATTTCTCGATGTTTCGTGTATATGCCGATGAAAACAACAATCCGAAGCCTTACAGTGTATCGAATGTGCCCTACCATCCTAAGAAATTCCTGCCGGTATCGATAGCAGGGGAGAAGGAAGGCGATTTTGCCATGATCTTTGGTTATCCGGGCCGCACCAACCGCTACGAAACATCGTATGGTGTAGACCTGGCGGTAAATGTGGTTAACCCATCGATTGTAGCCTGCCGCGATCTACGCCTGGCTATTATGCGCCGCCACATGGATGCCAGGAAAGAAACGTATCTGCAGCTTACTTCTTCTTACTCGCGCATAGCCAACTACTGGAAGTACTATATAGGCCAGACCGAGCAACTGAAACGCCTGGATGTGGTGAACAAAAAACGCAAGAGCGAAGATGCTTTCTCGGGCTGGGAGCGTGAGCACAACCTGGACAACGGATTGCTGGCCAACTTTGGCAAGATATATGCCGACTATACGCCTTATGCCAAACATGCCATCTACTATTCAGAAGGTTTCCGGGCATCGGGTATAGCGCGCATGGCTGTTACCCTTAAGCCATTGTATGAAGCTTATGAAAGATATGCTACAGCTAAGAAGGCAATGAGCCAGGATACGCTGGATAAGTACATCAACAATGCTAAAATGGCTTACAGGGCCAATCTGAAGGAGTTTGATCCGGGCACAGAAAAAGAAATGCTGGCCGAAATGACCGAGCTGTATTACAACAATGTACCCAAGGATCAGTTGCCTGATATTTATGCCAAGGTGATACTGAAGAACAAAAAAGACATTGGCAAGAAGACCTATGCCGACTATGCTGCTTTTGTGTTTGCACATACCTTCCTGGCCGATAGCAATAAGTTCAACGCATTCTGCAAGGCGCCATCGTTTGCCAAACTGAAGGCAGATGCAGGTGTGGGATATGGCATGAGCTTTGCTACCAACTACTCTAAAAACTACCAGCCAAAGATCGAATCATTTAACGTAAAGAAAGCCGACCTGGCCCGCGAATACCTGCGCCAGATACTGGAGCAGAAGAAAGGCAAGCTGATGTCGCCAGATGCCAACTCGACCATGCGCATATCTTATGGCAAGGTGCAGAGCTACGATCCGCAGGATGGGGTTCACTACAAATACTTCACTACGCTTGATGGCCTTATGGCTAAATACAAACCAGGCAGCGATGAGTTTGACGCGCCGAAGGAACTGGTGGACCTATACAAAGCCAAGGATTATGGCCGCTATGCCGATGCCGATGGCACACTGCATACCTGCTTTATAACCAACAACGACATCACCGGCGGCAACTCCGGCAGTCCTGTTATGAATGCCGATGGCGAACTGACGGGCGCCGCATTCGACGGTAACTGGGAAGCCATGAGCGGCGATATAGCTTTCGATAAAAAGTATAAACGCACAATAGTGTGCGATATCCGCTACATCCTCTTCCTTATAGACAAGATGGGCCATGCCGATAACCTGATAAAAGAAATGGACATCAGGGAATAAGCAGATAAAACCTTTAGTGAAAAAGTGGTGGATATTCATTTATCCGCCACTTTTTATTTTTAAGTGTGAATAATCTAATAAACCAATTCAAATTGTATGCCTATTTGATCTGCCGGCGATAAAGGAAATAGGCAACGCCGGAGAAAATGAAATTCGGGATCCAGACAGCAAGGAACGGACTGAGATCTGATTTGGTTGAAAAGGTAGTGGATGTTTGAAGGAACATGATGTAAACTGCGCTAATTATGATGCCCAATGCAAGATGCAATCCGCTGCCACCTCTTATTTTGCGGCTGGCGATCGAAACACCAATAATTGTGAGTATAAACCCGGCAAATGGCTGAGCAGACCTGCGCTCCTTTTCAACAAAATAAGAATTCAGGTTTTCCCTGCCATGCAATTGTTCGGTAGCGATGTACTTGTTTAGTTCGGGGGTTGTAAGGGCTTCTTTTATGGCATCAGTCCTGTTCAGGTCGGCAGGGGTGAAAGGGTATTTTACATCCTGTTCTGCCAGGTGTGTTATTGTTTCTTTATTACTATCGTTTGTACGGATAACTATATTATGCAGGCGCCATATTTTCTTTACTGAGTCATAGGTCACATAATCTGCCATTTTCTTAACCTGCAATAAGGTGCCCTTTATTTTTTCTTCGGTAAAATGCGTTCCTGAATTAGTGCTGTAGTTATAGTTTTGTAAATAAACATAGGTATCCTTAGAAATACCCAGATGCATATTCTCGCCGGCGGATTTAAAGTTATCGTCGTTGATATATTTATCCTCGAATGCTATGCGCTGTTTGTTGGCAAGAGGAATGATCCAATGATTGGCGATTAACGAAATAGTACATAAGAATGCGGCGCCGATAAGGTAGGGCCGGATAAACCGCTGATAAGAAACACCGGATGATAATATTGCAATGATCTCAGACTTGTAGGCAAGTTTAGAGGTGAAAAATATTGTGGCAATAAATATGAACAGGGGGAATAACAGCGCCGTAATGTGAGGTACAAAGTTTTTATAATAGTTGAGGACCACAAGCATCGGCGCTTTTTTTGAAACTATGTTGTCCACCTTTTCTGAATAATCGATTACGCAGGAAATGACAGCAAGGACCATAATAGCGAAAAGGAAAGTGCTGACAAATTTCTTAATGATGTAGATATCCAGCTTCATTATACCGATATAGCTCCACATGCTGCGCCTGCTGCTTGCGGGACTTTTTTCAGTGCTGATATTAAACGGATTACTATTCATACAAAACCTAATCTTTTACTTTTGGGCAAAACAATAAAAATTACCCTTTATCTCATGTCAATTTGTAATGCGGGTTACAGCCGTTGTTTCAAAATTGGGATCATTTCACTTTTCCAGCTTGCAAAATCGCCTGCTAAAATGTGCTTCCTGGCTTCTTTTACCAAATGTAGGTAAAATGCGAGGTTATGAATACTAGCAATTGTTAAACCTAAGAATTCGCCGGCCACAAACAGGTGTCTGAGATAGGCTTTTGAATAAAATTGGCTTGTTTCGCAATCCAGTCCATCATCCAGCACACTGAAATCGGTGGCCCATTTCTTGTTTTTTATATTAATTACCCCTTTTGTGGTAAACAACATGCCATTGCGCCCATTGCGGGTAGGCATAACACAGTCGAACATATCGATACCTAACGAGATGTTTTCGAGGATATTCCAGGGAGTACCCACACCCATCAGGTAACGAGGTTTGTCTTCGGGTAGTATTTCACAGCAGAGCGCGCTTAATTCATACATCATATCCTCCGGCTCTCCAACCGATAACCCGCCAATTGCATTGCCATCGCATTCCATACCGGCTATAAATGCGGCGGAATCTTTTCTCAGGTCTCTGAAGGTACTGCCTTGCACAATGGGGAACAGTGACTGGCTATATCCATATTTAGGCTCAGTTTCCGACATGTGTTTCACGCATCGCGCCAGCCAACGGTGAGTAAGCTCCATCGATGTTTTGGCATAGGCATATTCAGAAGGGTAGGGTGGGCATTCATCGAATGCCATGATGATATCAGCACCTATGCTGCGCTGCGTATTGATTACGCTTTCGGGTGTAAACAAATGCTTTGAGCCATCTATATGCGACTGGAAAATAACCCCTTCTTCCTTTATTTTCCGGTTGGCGGCTAAAGAGAAGACCTGGTAACCACCGCTATCAGTAAGTATGGGCCTGTCCCAGCCATTAAATTTGTGTAATCCCCCTGCCTGCTCCAGTATATCTACACCGGGCCTGAGGTACAGGTGGTAGGTATTGCCCAGTATGATCCGGGCGTTTATTTGTGTTTTAAGTTGTTCCTGTGTTACTGCCTTAACACTGCCTACTGTACCCACAGGCATAAAAATAGGTGTCTCAATAACTCCGTGGTCGGTGGTAATTACTCCTGCACGTGCTGAGGAGGCTGGGTCTTTGGCTGATAATTCGAAAGTCAATATTTAGTTGATTAATTAGTTAATTTTTGCATCAGATAGCTGAACTAAAATTTAGTGTTGCCTAAAACGGGCTGTCAAATTCACCCATACCGATAAACGACAAATCTCTTGCGGAAAGTATTGGATCGGTTACGTTCCAGTCGTAGCCAATGGTGTCATACCTTATGCCTGTGTCATGTGGCTGGCTGTATTCGGATGAAACCAGGTAATAGGTAATGGCATCATCGGTGAGCGATTTAAATCCGTGGGCAAAGCCTTCGGGAATATAGTAGGCCTTATGGTTGGCGCCGGAAAGCCCGGTAGCATAAAACTGCCTGTAGGTAGGTGAGTTTTTACGCAGGTCTACAATTACATCGAGGATTGCACCCTGGGGGCAAAAAACGATTTTGCTATGCTGATGGGGAGGTAACTGAAAATGCATACCCCTGATAACATCCTTTTTGGAGAGCGAAAAATAGCTTTCCCTCAGTGTAAACGATATGCCATGCTTTGCCAAAGATGTTTCGTGAAATGTTTTCACAAAAGTTCCCCTGGCGTCGATTGACGAAGGAAGGGTTAAGAGTTTTGCGCCATTTAAGATTTCGATTGCATCCATGCCTTGTAGTTATGATCAGACTTTTACTGTGCTATGCAGAAGTTGTAATTGTGAGCGTTATAATATTGTATCTAAAGCTGTTTAAAAGTAGGCTTCAATCTGCGCAATGCATTTTTCACTTGCCGACTTGTGTTTATTGGCATACCATTCAGCGGTCCATTTTATTGCATTACGGGCATCCATCTGCGATTTCCAGCCAAGGTGTTGCAACGCCCTGGTACTGTCCAGCAAAAGCAGGTTGGCTTCGTGAGGCGCATTGGCATCCTTTTGTATATTGTAGGTACCGGCGCCATAACTTCCGATGAATGTTTTTGTCAGGTCTTCAACAGTTAGCATATCCTCAGGGTTTGGGCCAAAGTTGTATGCTGTGCTGAATTTTACCGGGTCTTCGGTCATCTTTGCTGCAAGTATCAGGTAGGCGCTAAGAGGTTCCAGAACATGCTGCCATGGCCGGATGCTGCCGGGGTTGCGCAATGTAACCGTTTCGCCAAAAGTGATAGCCCTTACAATGTCTGGTATGATCCTGTCGTCGGCATAATCGCCACCGCCAATCACATTGCCAGCTCTGGCAGCAGCAATCGACTTATTATGTTTAGCATAATCTTTTGGGTTGAAGAAAGACCTGCGGTAAGAATCAATAACAATCTCTGCGGCGGCTTTACTGGCCGAGTAGGGATCATATCCACCCAGCTTATCATCTTCTTTAAATGGCAGGCCGCGCTCAGGGTTGTCATAAACCTTATCGGTAGTGATCATAACTCCTACGGCTGGTTTTGCGAGGCCTCTCATTGCATCCAATACATGTGCAGTGCCCTGGGCATTGACCAGGAAGGTGTAGGAGGGCAATTCGTAACCACGGCGAACCAATGGCTGTGCTGCCAGATGAAATACGAAATCAGGCTCAAAGCGGGCTAGTTCGGTCTGCAATTTCTGTTTGTCGCAGATGTCGGCAATAATGCTGCTGTAGCAAAGTTTATCGCCATTGATCTGATTAAACAGGTCGTTGCTTTTTTCGGGAGCAAGAGAATAACCCTTTACATTGGCGCCCAGGTGGTGCAATATCTGCAGCATCCATGATCCTTTAAAACCGGTATGGCCGGTAAGGAATACCCGTTTGCCACTGAATACTGAACGCAGGCAGGCTGCGGTTACCACTTTTTCCATAAAGGTTCTGTTTGCCAGAGTGATTCCAAATCTTCTTTATCGCGCAATGTATCCATACATTTCCAGAAGCCATGATGCCTGTAAGCTGCAATCTGCTTATCAACTGCGAGGTCATCCATAGGCTGGCGTTCCCACATTATATCGTCGGCATCGTCGTGCAGGTATTCGGCAATTTCAGGCTCGACAACAAAAAAACCACCATTGATCCATGTTCCGGAGTCGGCAGGTTTTTCTTCGAAGCTTTCGATTGTGCCATCCTCCTCCATCTTTATTACGCCAAACCGGCTGGTAGCCTGGATGGCGGTCATGGTGCATATCTTGCCACTTTTTTTATGAAACTCCATAAGTACATCGAGATTCACATCGCTGACGCCATCGCCATAGGTAAGCATGAATGTTTCGTTGCCCACATAGGGTAGAACCCGTTTTAGTCTGCCTGCGGTCATGGTATCGAGCCCGGTATCTATGAGGCTTATCTTAAACGGCTCGGCGCTGTTTTTATGAAACTCCATGGTGTTGTTGCCCAGATCAACTGTAAGGTCGGCATTATGCATGAAGTAGTTTACAAAATACTCCTTGATCACCCAGCCTTTATAGCCCAGGCAAATAATGAACTCAGTATGTCCGTAAGCGGCATAAATTTTCATGATATGCCAAAGGATAGGTTTGCCGCCTATCTCGATCATCGGCTTTGGGCGCAAGGAAGATTCTTCTGAAATACGGGTGCCACGGCCACCAGCAAATATGACTACTTTCATTTTCTGTTGTTTCTGTTTCGTTTTATTTTAAATCCATGTGGTACTGTTGCAAGCGCTCATAAACAGATGCAGTTGCATTGCCATCGGGCAGGTATGGATAATTTATGCAACAAATATAATGGAATAACGGTAAAGGGTTATTGAGCAGTACAGTTAAAAAGTTAATTATTCCAAAAGTCGCAAACTTTATTTGAATACAGAAACAGGTTAAAATCCGAGTAAACAAGTGCATCAAATTGCTTATGTAATGCGTTTTTTATTGCTTCAAAATATAATACTGCCTTTACCCGCATGGTTACTTTGATTGCTCTGAAAATAAAATTCAGTCGGCCAAATGAAGTGATATTCTTATCGGAATGTGTAACTTCGCCCATATTGTTGTGAAGGTGAGATGTTGCAACAAGATACACTTTTCAGGTGCGATATACAAGCCCTTAGAGCCTTATTTATAAAGGATTTGAGGGCTTTTTTCTGTTAGTTTGCGACTTTTGGACAAACTAAATTATAAAAACGCATTTTCGTTTACCAGTTCACCTATTTCATTTCAGGCTGCACTCTCGGTGGCAATATGTACTTCAGGCTCACTTCCATGCCACCATTGCCGTTGGCGATGCCCAATGATTTCAGTTCATACCCAAGCCCCAACCTGAAACCTGAATATTCTACACCTGCCGTGATAGTTTGGGATTTTCCTGACCGATACCAAATACCGGCAAAAACAAGTGGCCTGTGCTCTGCCGAACCTGTTTTATCTATAAACCTGTAGTCTGCCTGGCAACCTCCTATTGCAGCGTTAAAATAATCCTTTGATACATAATATACCGATGGACGGACAGATACTCGCCTTGATACATTCCAGCTGGCGTTAACAACCCCGGTATAGCTTTTTTCAATCCCTGAAATAAAGATATCCCTCTTATTTCCCGGGCTGCCGGGCTGGTTAAGGTTATAACCAGCCAATCCTATTGTATAACTTAAATCAGGACCTGCAAAACGAGTATAGCAGATTCCAGCATTTACAGAAGTGTAAGCCGGGCTTATTATTAAATAAGGTGACGGCCAGCCTAAACGAAAATAAAAATAATTGAAGTACTTGTTGTCTTCAAAGAAAAATTTAGAAACATCCATCTGGGTCTGTCCGGTCATTACCTGCATACCCAGGCCAAGATCACTACCTTTCTTGTCTTTGGCAAAATGGTTTAGTCCGAAAAACTTATGATAGGCCAGGGAAAGTGCGCCATTTCCATTAATAAAAACATTGTCACCAATCCTGTCCCTTGTATATTGCAGGCCCAGTGCTACACAACTGCCATGCCGGTTATTGTATAGTGGCGCATCAACCGATACCCCCAAGGTGTTATAAGGCGCAATATTGTCCTGCCACTGATTTCTGTACAATACCGAAGCCCTGATACGTCCGTCAAATAATCCTGTAAAAGCAGGATTCACTGCCATAGGCATCTGGTTGTATTGTGCAACATGGATATCCTGCGCTGGCAGATTTTCCATACTAAAACCAACTGCCAGAATAAAGCAAAATGAGGTAAAGTAATATTTTTTCATTGTTTAATAATTAATGATTAAACCAGTTAAACCCAGGCAGATATTAGCCCCATATCTCAACGACAAGCACCACAAATTATTGCATTAAATGTAAATCCTAAAATTGGTTCTGGCTACAAAAATCATCATTATAACAAGGCTGGATGCATAAAATCCTTTTATAAAAACCTTAACAGCATTTCAATATTTCCATTTATGGAATCAGCAATTTCATGTATCTGATTTATAAACCACTCTTATGCGTTACTCAATTATTTGCCTAGTTCTGGTGGGCAGTATGCTTATTTGCTGCAAAAATCCATCCAACGGCAAGCCAGCCTCACCTTTGGCAAATATTAAGCTCACCCAGGCGGTGGACAGTATTGTGATCATAAAGCATACCCGATTAATGTCGGTGTACAATAATGGCATCTTACTCAAAACATACCATGTATGCCTTGGGCCAGAACCGGTTGGCAAAAAACATTTCAGGAATGACGGTAAAACACCCGAAGGCATGTACCATATAAATGGCAAGAATCCCAAAAGCCTTTACCACAAATGCCTGGGTATATCCTATCCCAATGATGAAGACCGCCGTTATGCACAAAGCCAGGGCAAACCCACCGGTGGCGATATTAAAATACACGGCCTGCCCAACGGAAAAGGCTTTATGGCTAAAGAATTCAGCCTGGTCGACTGGACCCTTGGCTGCATTGCGCTCAATGATGAAGAAATCGATGAACTATATGCCCATGTGGCCTTAGGAATCTGTGTAAATATTCTGCCATAACTATGTGTTTTTTGGTAACCAATTTGGTTACTTTTTGTATATTTGCTGAAAAAAGGGAATGAACATTTATAATTTAGGTTCATTAATTGCTTTTTATTCGGTCCACCCCAATTGTAAAATAACTTTACAAAAATGGTATCACGATGTGTTGTCCAAGCAATGGAAAAAACCCTCTGATGTAACCAAAGATTATAATACTGCAAGATCAATTAAAAATAATAGAGTAATATTTAAAATCAGCGAGAACGAATACCGTCTGATCATAGAAGTAAATTACCAGAAAGGATGGGTCTTCATAAAATTTGTTGGTACGCACGCAGAATATGATGCAATTGATCCGGAAACCGTGAACCTTTTCAAACCAAAAAAGCAAAAAAAATAGCCAGTTATGGAAGCCAAGACTATAAAAACAAAAAGAGCCTATACTTCAGCACTCGAAAGATTCGAAAACATTTTCCAGGCAAGCTCTGGTTCAAAAGAGAGTGATGAAGCCGATGTATTGGCACTTCTGATTAAAGATTATGAGGACCGCCACTTCCTGATTGAAAGTCCTGACCCTATCGATGCTATAAAATACAGAATGGAGCAACAAGGCTTAACTAACAAAGACCTCGCATTGATTCTGGGGTACAAAAGCAGGGTATCAGATATTTTTAATAAGAATCGAAAACTCAATCTGGCTATGGTGCGAAAACTACACGAAAGTTTACATATCCCTTTACAGTCGCTTGTAAAAAAATACTGATTGGCCGTTGTGCTTTTCATGCTTATTGCCACAAAGGATTATGCTCAGAAATCTGATACCCTGAACTTCCCAGCCTATGGGGTCACGCTCATAAAATGTAATAACCGGATTATAAATAACAAAGAGCAAAAAAACACCTTTTTCCAAAATTTTACAGATCGTAAGGATATCTATAATACTATCAGAATAATCTACGGCGGTGAATCATTTTTTCGAGGCCTTCACAAAAAAGATATTGAATCAATGTTTGGTAGACCCAAACATAAAGACGCTGTCTACCGGTTTGAATCTCCGCCCAAAAACGGCACAAACGAAGGAACTGAATTGACATTCCTGTTTTCCTCAGATAATACGGTCGCTGGAATACTGCACTGACTACATCCGATAAGCACAAACAAACCAGCAAAAAAATCAAGCCTGTAAGCTGAATCCCCCTATACTACCATATCAACATATCGACAAATCAACCGCTCAAACAATCAACCTATCAACAAATAGCCTATCATGCTATGAAGTCCCACAATTGCACATTATCAGATTCCCCCACATTAATCCCACATTACCGCATTAACCCTATCCCATCTTCTCCTCCAGTTCCATCACCAGCTCAAATGATTTATCGTATTCCTTATTCAGGTTCATCATTTTAGCGCTGGCCGCCCGGTATTGCTCATCCACCTTCAGAAACTCCTGCTGGTTTTTATAAAAATCAGGGTCCGCCAGTTTTGTTTCCAGGCCTGTGATATCCTGCTTCAGTTTGTTAATCTCATCTTCAAGCTTCTGTAGCAGCTTCTGCTGTTTTTGAAGTTCCTTTTTCAGTGCATTAAGCTGGTCGTTATTTACCTGTGGTTTAGGCGCAGGTTTTTCTTCCTTTTTCACAGGAGCCTGTGCCGGCTTGGCTATGGCAGCGGCCTGTTCCCGCTTCATTTTGTCGCTATGCCATTGCGCCCACTCATCATAAGGCCCGCTAAACTCATTGATCTTGCCATCTTCAATATTCCAAATCTTATTGGCTGTTCTGCTGATAAAATAACGGTCGTGCGATACGATGATCAATGTGCCCGTATACTTGTTTAGTGCCTCTATAAGCATCTCCACCGATTGCATATCCAGATGGTTTGTAGGCTCATCCAAAAGCAGGAAATTACCTTTTGCGGCAATTACCTTAGCCAGGGCAACCCTTGCCTTCTCTCCACCCGATAAAACTTTGATCTTCTTAAACACATCATCGCCGCTAAAAAGGAAGCATCCCAGTAACTGGCGCAATTCCAACTCATTCTTGCCGCTACCGCACAACTTCATTTCTTCCAGAACCTCATGCTCCACGGTCAGCGCTTCCAACTGGTGCTGTGCATAGAAACTCTCCTCCACATTATGCCCCCATTTACGCTCGCCCTCTATCGGTTCCTGCCCGGTTATTATACGCAGCAAGGTCGATTTACCCTTTCCGTTCGCACCAATAAGCGCTATCTTATCACCCCTTATTATTTCAGCCTTTGTATGGTTCAATATGTTCAGAGTGCCATAACTCTTACTTACATCATCCAGTGTACATATGATCTTACCCGGCTGAATACCTACATCAAAGTTGATATTCATAGTTGGCATACTGCTATCCGGAGCCTCTATCACTTCCAGCTTATCCAGGCGTTTTATAGCGCTCTGTGCTGCCGCCGCCTTGGTAGCCTTTGCCCTGAAACGTTCAATAAATCGTTCCTGCTGATTTATATAATCCTGCTGGTTTTCAAAAGCCCTTTGCTGCAGTACCATGCGCTCTTCCTTCTCTTTCTGGAAGAAAGTATAGTTGCCGCTGTACTGGTGCAGGTCGCGCTGCCATACCTCTACAATCTTGGTAACCATACGGTCCAGGAAGTAACGGTCGTGCGACACAATAACCACACTGCCCGGATAGCCTATCAGGTAGCGCTCCAGCCATTCTATCGATGGCAGGTCAAGGTGGTTGGTAGGCTCATCCAGCAATAGCAGTTCTGGCTGCTGCAACATCATCTTGGCCAGCAACACCCTCATACGCCATCCCCCGCTAAACTGGTCATAAGGTCTGGAGAGGTCTGCCGTAGAAAAACCGAGTCCTTCCAGCACAGCCGCTGTCTTATGTTCCATTTCATATCCTCCGGCCAATTCAAAATCATGCAGCGCATGACTGTAATCGTCCAGCAGGTCTTCATCATCAGGAGTTGTTTCCAGTTCCTTAATGATCTTTTCCATTTTACGCTCTACTTCATGGGCTTTCTCAAAAGCCTGCATCCCTACCTTTAGTATGGATTCCTGTGTTATAAAACTCAGCAGATCCTGGTTAAAGAATCCCAGGCTCACATCTTTAGGCTTATTGATCACTCCGCTTTCCGGACGGTAATAGCCCGTCATCAGCCGCAGCAGCGTACTTTTACCGGTACCGTTACTACCCACAAGCCCAATCCGCTCACCAGTACCTATTTGCCAGCTTGCATCCTCCAATATAGCCCTGGCGCCAAATGAAAATGTAATATTTTGTAATGAGATTAACATAAGTGCGCAAAGGTAAGGCAAAAGATCAAAGCTTACCTGCCGCCTGGCCTGTTTAAATGCTAAATATGGGTGAAATTTGGGTTAGGATTATAGCCTCATTACCCATCCCATACTTGTATAAATGCGCTACATATGTTTTTTCAATTTTTTACCTGCAATTTTAATATACAAACGTTCAAATTCTACAACCAGTTTAGGGGAATGACCCATCATCAATTATAATCTCAAAACCCAGGTTAATCCACCTGATGAATACCAATGCCACTAAATAAAATAGTCAAATCCTTGCCTCTTGTTTTGAGTTATATTTTAGATGCGTTACTTTTAGCAGGTATTCCAAAGCAGACTCCTGATGAAAAAACGCTTATTGACTATATCGATCCTGTTAATCTGTATGAATGTTCTGGCCCAGGACAATAGTCCGATGAAGACCGTAAAGAAGAAAAAAGAACCAAGAGTTCGGTCTGGCCAAAGCCCTGCAATATATATTACCACCAGCACCGGCATCAATAACAATACTGCTATACTTGGTTTTAGTTTTGATGTGGCAGTAAGCAAGAATATTTCAATCGACGGCGGACCAGGTACCGGTACATGGGGAGATAAAGTGTTTACCGGTATAAAATACTATTTAAAACCTGATCACAGGGGCTTTGCGATTGGAACCGGATTGACCTATGCTCCCGGTGTTCGTCACCGATGGTACAATGTGAAGTCAATTTACGGCTACACAGAAAGTGCAGAATTCAATAAAAACCCGCAGACTAATCTATTCTTTGCCGCCTATAAATTTTGGAATCTGGGCAAAAAATACAACAGGCTGTATGCCGAATTAGGTTGGTCTGCACCCTTATCCAGTGGCGACAAATTTACCCAACTCCAGGGATATCCAATTAGTGACAAGGATGCAAACTCCCTCAATGCAACTGCACAGGGAGGCCCCATCCTTGCTGTCGGAATTTCATTTGGCGTGAACTGATCAACAACACCGATATAGGCTATTTACGAAAAAGGCGTATGCAGACTTTTTAAAACTGAAAGCAGTTTTTTTTTAGTCAGATTTATCTATTTAACTTCAGTTTGGAGTATTAATAATTGATTATCAAAATATTAGATCCAGATATTTGGTTGAGCTTCAGGACATGCGATACCTCCGGCATCGGTATAGGATCTTTGGTTGTTTCTATAAACATGTAATCCCTTCAGGATTAGTGTTGATTGTCCAAATAATCGAGTTGAATAATAACAACTGTCATCGAACTGACGTTATTTAGTACTCCTGCAATATATACGGCAACCTTATTTCACCCTGGCAGCCCATTCTGCCATTTTTTGCTGCAATAGGTTTAGCGGTACACATCCGTCTTTAAGCACTTCAGCATGAAAAGAAGCAATATTGAATTTTGAACCCAGCGATTGTTCATATTTCTTTCGCTCACCTGTAATGGCCATCTGACCTATCTTATATGACAGCGCTTGGCCGGGTATTGCCATATATCGCTCAATCTCGGCAGCAGCATCCCTTTCAGTTATCTGCTCATGGGCCATCATATACTTTATTGCATCCTCCCTGCTCATACCTCTGGCATGTATCCCGATATCCACCACAAGCCTGATGGCACGGTGCATGGCATCACTCAGATGTCCGAAGTTCTGGTAAGGATCATGGTACAAATCAAGTTCAGTACCCAATGTCTCGCAATAGTGCGCCCAGCCTTCGCCATAGGCGCCATACCACAAAAACCTTCTGAATTCAGGAAGCTCCTTATTTTCCTGTTGCAGCGATATATGGTAGTGGTGACCCGGAATAGCTTCATGTAAAAACAACGTTGTCATCCCCACACAGTTAAATTTTCCGGCATCAAGTACCGGCACATAAAATATCCCCGGCCTTGCACCATCTGCTGATCCCGGATTATACTCGGCACTTGCCGATGCAGCCCTGAAATCTTCGGTTTGCCGTATGGTGAATTTGGTATGTGGCGTATCATTAAACAGTTTACCTAACCGCCTGCTTTCAGCCATCTTTATACCCCAAAAACTATCCAGAACAGCCGCAGCCGTGGTAAACGGGCAAAATTTCTTATCGTTATTCAGGTACTTGAAGAAAGACAGAAGATCTTCTTTATACCCTACCTGAACCCTGATTTTATTCATTTCTCCTTCTATCCTTGCCACCTCGCTCAATCCTATGGCATAGATACTATCTGTGGTAAGATTGGTAGTTGTCCAATACCTTATGCAGTAATTATAATAATCTTTTCCGCCAGACAACTCATATATGCCGCTTGATTCGCGTGCTTTGGGCAAATACTCTTTTTCAAAAAACTCAGCCAACCGGCTATAAGAAGGGTTCACAATACTATCAATAGTATGGCCATATGCAGCATAAAGCCACTTCTTCTGATCAGCGCTAAAACTGTCGGGCAGGTTTTTTATTGGCCCATAAAATATACTTGCAGCCCTGTTGTTTACCACAACAGCCTTAAGTTGTGGAATAATTTTCAATACCAGCGACCTGGGTAATACGTAATTCGTAGCAAGCCCTTTGCGCATATTGAATATGGCGGTATCCACCCAATGAGGCAAAACCGACAATCTTTTTAACCATTTTTCATGATCCTGAAAATTATTAAATGGCTGATTGCCCGATCCAGATCCCATTTGCGGCATTTCCAGGGTCAGTGACCAGAACTGATTTATTGGCATCAGATGAGTGGGATATTTCAACCCTTCTATACCCATCATCATCTCATACTTGAATAACCGGTAACTGATGCTGCCGTTGGCGCTTAATCCTGCACTGTCTACAGTATTAATGGCATTCAGATACCGCTCATAAAACTGCTGCAAACTATCCCTGAAACACCCGGCTATCACTATGGTCAACTTATCATTATACCGGTTGTCGCCATTGGCTGTTGCCTCCATCGGAAATAATTGCATACGCTCTTCCCAATAACTGTTCAGCAGCGAGTCCATATACTTACCATCGTGAGCATACCTGGTAGTAGAACCATTTTGTTTACAGGCCAGAAACAATATAGCAGGCAATAGGTAAGTGAGTAACTTATTCATGCAAATGATTTGTACAAAGAAAAGTAATTATTTGATTTCAGCAGGATACATCCTTACCCTTTCAGGTGTTCCGTTCTTCATACAGGCAGCAATAAAACAGAATGTGTACTGTTGAAAAAACAGTTATTGTTTCCACTGGAAAGAGGGGTACTAATACAGCGAACAGGCAACTATGATTTCTTAGTAAGCGATCGGAATACATCTTCCAGCGATTCCGACTGCACCTGCAACGAACTGATATTCAGATCATACTTCACGGCCCATTGCATCACTTCCCTTCTTAGCGCTTCCTGATCTTTGGTAATGAGATTCCAGGTATTAACACTGGTATTTTCAAATTTCTGAAGGTTTTTCAATTCCTTAAGCAAAGCAGTATCAATTTTTTGCTCAAATGTAACGATAAGCATATCCTGCCGGGTATTGGCCTGCTTCAGTTGCTCTATAGAGTCATCCGCAACAATTTTGCCATTATTTATAATGATCACCCTGTTGCACATAGCCTGTACTTCCTGCATAATATGCGTTGAAAGCAACACCGTCTTTTCGCCTCCGAGGCTTTTAATCAGATCTCTGATCTCAACTATCTGGTTGGGATCCAGTCCGCTGGTTGGTTCATCCAGAATCAGCACTTCAGGATCATGCAGCATAGCCTGGGCCAAGCCAACCCTTTGTTTATATCCTTTTGATAAAGTACCTATTTTTTTATGCGATTCTTTTCCTAGCCCTGTCAGGGAAATCATTTCCTCAATTCTCTTCTTACTGTTTTTGCCCATTTGATGAATCCCCGCTGAAAACTCCAGGTATTCCCGAACATACATTTCAAAATAAAGCGGATTAGATTCCGGCAGATAGCCAACCCTTTTCCTTACTTCCATCGATTTTTCCTGTACGTCAAACCCACACACACTGGCTGTTCCAGAGGTGGCAGGCAGGTAAGTCGTCAGTATTTTCATTGTCGTAGATTTCCCGGCGCCATTAGGACCAAGGAAACCAACAATTTCGCCTTTCTTTAATTCAAATGAAATATTGTCAACCGCCTTTTGGGTGTCGTACATCCTGGTAAGCGCAGTAACTTTAATAGACATAAACACTAACCCCAAACAGGGCTTTAAAAATTAATCAGAATGGAATCAATTATACTTGGTACCTAAGAAATTACACTTGTTTATTATCGTATCGCCAACTATATGAGAATCGTTTTCGTAGCTGTTGATTGATAAAGTCCTGTTGCTTTGCAAGGTAACCGAATATACTTTCAGATAATTGGTACCAGTATCGTTCGTAACAATAATAGAATAAGTACTTGCATTTACATCTACATAACCATGCAATTCCCTGTTCATGCTCTTTACCTTTACGTATGCAAAATTAATGTGCTTAATGTCGCCGGTAATCCAGGCGCTGTCAATAACTCTTGCACCTGCATTACAGATTGTTGTACCCACATATCCGCCAAGAAACCGGTCAACTGATTTTATGCTGCACTGAGGTCCTTCCCAACCCACCGGGCAACGGCAGGTACCCATATTGCATGAACCACCGTTAAAACAGGTTACATTATTGCATGGGTTCTTTTCACATGAACTATAAACGAAAATGGAAACAAAACCGAAAAATAACAGTGTTGTAAGTAATTTTATTCTCCAAAATTTCATATGCTGATATTTGTGTCTAAAAATACAAAGAAATACTTTAAACTGAGCAAAAAAACGATTTTTTTCTTATCAATCAAACAGTTTGGCGGTATTTTACGCTGAATTTTTAACTGAAAATTACTCGGTCTGAATTTTAAAATAAAATTCTCATGCATCCTCCGTCAATCTGAGATGTAAAAACTGTTCACGCTCCACTCATAATATACAATACACACACAACAGAATAGAACAGTTGTACGTTGTAAACTCTGTTATGCAAAAGCATTCCATCCCTGCGCCGTAAGCTTATGCTTATTGCCGCCCTTAGTAAGCAGATGGGCCCCTTCACCTTTCTCTGTAATGTAGCCTATTATGCTGATATCATTATTCCGCACTATTTTTTCATAATCCTCCTGGTTTATGGTAAACAGTAATTCATAATCCTCCCCACCACTTAGCGCGCATGCTGCGGTTCCCAGTTGGAACTCAGTAGCCATCGCCCTGGTATCATCATGAAAAGGAATTTTCTCTTCATATAATATACAGCCTACATTGCTTCCGTTGCAAATATGCAGTAGCTCAGAACTCAGCCCGTCGCTCACGTCTATCATAGATGTTGGCACAATCCCGGCTCCCTGCAGCCATTCCACAATATCGGCACGTGGCTCAGGTTTAAGTATCCGGCCAATAAGGTATTTCTGGCTTTGCAGGTCTGGCTGTATCTTGGGATTTTCCAGGAATATCTTTTTCTCACGTTCCAGCAATTGCAGTCCAAGGTAGGCAGCTCCCAGATTACCGCTCACACAAACCAGGTCATTTACTTTGGCCCCGGTCCGCGTTACATATTTATCCGGCGCCACCTCACCGATAGCAGTAACACTAATAATAAAACCAATTTTCGAACTTGTAGTATCGCCACCTATCAGATCTACATTGAATTTTTCACATGCAGCATACACCCCTTCATAAAACTCCTCAAGCGCCTCAACCGAAAATTTATTGGATATCCCAATTGAAAGTGTAATATGGGTAGGCGTAGCCATCATAGCATAAATATCACTCAGGTTCACAGCCACGGCTTTGTACCCCAGGTGCTTCAGCGGGGTATACATCAGATCAAAATGGATACCCTCAATCAGCAGGTCAGTTGAAATAACCGATTGCCGTCCAAACTGGTCTATCACCGCCGCATCATCTCCTACACTCAACAATGTGCCGGCCTGCGTGGTTTCATTATTTCTTGTCAGGTGCTCTATAAGGCCAAACTCGCCCAATGAAGCAATCTCAGTTCTGTTAGTATCGTGCATAATCCTCAATTGCCTGCAAATATACATCATCACAATCTACCAGAGTCAGAGCAATCAAATCAACCTATCCCTCGCCCGCCGAAGCCCAAGCGAAGGCGGGAACCAATCAACTTATCAACTATTCAACCTATCAACCTTTTAACCTTTTAACCTTTTAACCTTTTAACCTTTCAACCATTCAACTCACCTCCTCTTTATCACCCTTATCATATCCTCATGTATCAGCCCATTGGTGGCCAGGGTTTCTTTGTCGAAAACATCATACTCCTTACCGCTGAAGTCAGTTACCCGTCCACCCGCTTCTTCTACTATAAGGTATCCGGCAGCACAATCCCAGGGTTTCAGATTAAATTCCCAGAACCCATCAAACCGGCCACAGGCCACCCAGCAAAGATCAATGGCGGCGGAGCCAAGGCGGCGCACCGGCAGACCTTCGAGAACAATCCGTTCAAATACTTTTATAGGGTGCTCGGTATATTCAGACCAGTTGTACGGGAAGCCCGTAACCATAAATGCCGTTTTGAAATTGCTGTTGGACGACACCTTTATAGGCTGGCCATTCAGTGTTGCACCCTTACCCTTCTCCGCCAGGAACAACTCATTCATCATAGGGTTAAACACAGCACCCATGATCAGGTTACCTTCATGCATCAGGCCTATGCTCACACAGCATATAGGAACCCCATGGGCAAAATTCACCGTACCATCAATAGGGTCAATGATCCACTTATAATCCGAAGGTTTCATCAGCTCACCTATCTCCTCACTGATGATGGAATGCTTTGGAAAAGTAGCCCTGATCACTTCTATAATTTTACTCTCGGCCAGTTTATCTACCTCGGTCACCAGGTTATTAATACCCTCTTTATGATCTATCTTAAATACACCATTAAAATACTGCAGTATTATTTTCCCGGCCTCCGCTGTTGCATCCAGCAACACTTTCTTAAGTTCATCCATTCATCAAAGTTTTAACTCCTTTCCAAGATAATAATCAATCACCTTCAGCTTGAATATCAGGTCGTACTTGGCAGTAATAAGGTTGGCTGCCGCCACAAATTCAGCATTCTGCGTTACCAGCAGGTCCACCGTGCTGGTAAGGCCCAATTCGTAACGCTTCCTGGCAAAATCAAGGGCGCGCTTTGCGGCTTCATCCGCACGGCGGGCCGCATAAAATTTCTGAATCGAATTCAGCGCATTATTATGCGCCTTATATACATTCTGCTTCAGTGTAAGCTCTGCATTGAATTCCGACAACTCCTGCTGCGCCAGGTTGATTCTCGACTGCCTGATGGCATATTGCGCCTGCCATCCGTTGAAGATGGGAATGTTCAATGATAATGCTACCGACTGCCTGAAGTTATTGCTCAACTGAGTGCCAATCGGCGTATTTTCATAAACGGGTATCCGGTATGGCTGATTTACAAAAAACTTATTGTTATTGCCATCTACTATATAACTCGTAGAAGGAACTATGGTATCAAAAGTACTAACAACAGACTGGTAATTACTGGCCCAGTTGGTACCTATCTGATAGCCAAAACTCAGTTGCGGATACAGATTTCCCTTGGTTGCTGCCAGCCCCTTTTGCGCTGCCTTTACTTTATACTCACTGCTTTTAATAGATCCGAAATGGCTCCGTGCCCTTTTGTAAATATCTTCGGGTGATGCCAGTGTTTCAAACATCTGGTCGGCCACATCCACCCCCGGTGTCTGGATAAAAAACGGCACCGAAAAATCAAGATTCAGTAATGACTTCAAATCCAGCACATCAGCATTGTAGCTGGCAATGGCATTGATCAGGTTGGCGCTGTCGGTTGCCAGTTGCGATTCCAGTTGCGCCACATTCAGCTCAGGCAATCTGCCCGCTTCGGCAAAAGCCCTTGTCTGGTCCAGTTGCGCTTTAGAGAGATTTACCTGGTTACGGCTTACATCTATTTGTTCCTGGGCTACCAGGGTTATCAGAAAGCTGGTGGCCACATTGAGCGAAATGTCATCCTTGAGCTGATCCAGATCGGCAAGCGAAGCAAGAAGGCTGTATTTATTCCTGGCAATATTGTTATGAATCTGCCCGCCGCCATAAAGTAAAATACTGCCATTTACTGCTGGTGAAAGAAAATTATAACTCGCATCCACAAACTGGTTGGTGGTCGGGTTAACCGAACGGCCAAAGCTCCTGCCGTAACTGCCGCTGGTAGTCAGGGTGGGCAATTGCGATAATTCACTCTGGTGCAGTGTATACCTCGATAGCCTGGAGTTCAATGAATCCTGCTTAATCGAGATATTATGATCGATTGCATATTGCACACAACGTTGCAATGGCCAGATATTATCGGGCTTTGCACCTGGCTGCGCCCGGGAGCTGCTGCTCAGGCTTAGTAGTGTTATAAGTATAACAAGGGAAAAGCGCATACCACAAAAGTAATGATTGAAATCGGGAATTCAGATTGTTTATAAAACAGAATATTTATATGCACAAATATCCGAATTGCAATTGAGTAATTCAACTGGTTTTGTGCCTAATGGCCTTTAATTATGGTGTAATTCAAAACCGGGAAACCAGTGCAGCGATTATTCAAAAAGCAACTCTTCCGATCTTTTTCTGAATATCGGAATAAACCATCCTCCCCTCAACCCAAACAGGATGTCCAGCCGCTGCTGTGTGTCCGGGCGGTTCACATCATAAAGGTAGCTTCGGCGACCCTGCGTAAAACCAAACAAAGCATCCACACCCAGCGTAAAGTTGAGCAGCTCATTCCTTGCAAAATAGATATACCCTACATAAACATCATCAAAAAGGCCATTGGTCAGCCGGTCATATCCTTTCAGGTATTGGCCATCCAACTGATAAACTGATTTGTCCTTATCATAGATATTGATCTTATGCTGCATGAATCCTACCGTATTCAGGAGCACCACACCATTATCAGGATTTCTTTTGCTTGTTGAAATGATTTTACCAAACTGAATGCCCGTTGCATAACCGCGCTCATATACCGGCACGCCTATACGGTCGCCGTTATTATTCATAAACTCGTAAAGGTTGGTACTCTGCCCCGAATATTTATCCCTTATGTTGATCATTAAGGAATCCTGCCGCACTATACCCCCCAAGATAAAATCGAATTTCACCCCAAACAGCCAGTTGGTTTTTGTTTTGTACAATATGGCAGGTCCTACCCTGTAGCTGTTACCGAATCTTTTGGCCATATCGGCGCCAGGCATATCAGCATCCCCGAACACACTGATAATAAAACCCTTCTTATTGGTGGTTTTAATTTCGCCGGTGCCAAAGAGTAAATCCTTATCCTGGCCCATCGCGACCATAGCAACAAAAAGCAGTGCAGTAGTAAAAATTCTCCTCATCATCAAAGTTCTGGATTGTGAAAATACTTCAAATATCCAAACCATCAGACCGGAATGAATATTTTAACTTTTCACCACCAAAATTACTGCTTTAGGAACGTTAATGAAATAACTCGAAAGGTGAAAGCCCCGGGCTACATAAACTATAATTGATTTATTAATGCTGATTGGTATCTTTAAAAAAAGATTTTCCCACGATTTTGGGCTGTTAAAACCTGTGTCCTCCAAATGCTGCTACTATTCTGGGCTATCGATATTATTGCTGTGGTATTATGTCAGAGGAAAGCATATAAAAGCGGCTAAAAAGCAACAAAAAGTATATTTGATGTTACATGATACCGTAAAAACACCCCCTCTGCCACCGGGGAAAATACCCCCAGCGTTTTGCATTAATTCCCGTTGTATAGGAATGTGGGATTGAGTAGTATTGTGTTATTTATTGTTTTTCATGAAAATCTTATAAAATTGACCACAGAATTTTTATTAGGAAGAGCTTAAAGATATTTTGGAAATGATTAAGAAATGGATTGCGTAAATTATATTCAATGTTATGTTTATAACTAATTATGGCCCTTTTAATGGTGTAACATGGGAAAATATGTTTCAAGTCATACTAAAGAGAAAATACATGGGTGTAGGTTATCAACGTGTGATGGCTTCACCTGGAGATTTTGGAATTGAGGGCTTTACCAAAGATGGGCAAACGTATCAATGCTATTGTCCAGAAGTGAATGAGGAAAACAGAAAATTATACGAAAGGCAGCGGCAAAAAATCACTGACGATATAAACAAACTACAAATAAACGAAAAAGAACTTCTTAAAATTTTAGGTGGAATTAATCTAAAAACTTGGACATTAATCACTCCTCGAATTGGACATCATGATCTTATTACACACTGTAATAGCAAAAGAGATTTAGTAAAGTCATGGAATTTGCCATTTATTGATAATGATAACTTTCAAATCTTGGTGCATGAATGCGATGATTATGCTATAGAAATTGGTGAGTATCTTAATCAAACCGGGAAAAAATTGTCTTTACAACCTAATGCCGAAGAAACAAATGAAGTCAAATTAGTTGAATGGAAAGATACCGAAATAAGCCTCGTACAAAATGCTTTATATAAAAATGAAATTCGAGTAAAATCTATAAATAGGAATACTGATACCGCTAAATCAGTAAATATATTAACCGACGATACGGTAAGACACTATTTAAATGGAGAATCAATACTTAGGAAATGGCAAAGTACGCAGCCTGAAAATCACCAAAGATTCACTGAACTTTTAGCAAGTTTACAATCAGAGTTAATTGAACGTTGTTTGTTAACTACCATTCAACCGAATCTTTTAATTGAAGAAACTAAACAGTACACAGAAAATAAAATAAAAACATCTTTTCCGCATCTTGATGATTCCACTGTAGTAAGATTGAAAAACTACTGCATTTCTTTTTGGTTAGTTAATTGTCCACTTTACTTTGTCGAAACTTCAAATGGAACACAAAATAGTTAAAGGCGGTTTCCGAAAACGAGACTTACCATTAAGTCCAGATTACAGACCTATGTATAAAATGGGTCTAATAGTGTTGATACTTGCTTTAGCATCAAGGGGAAATAAATCGTCCCTAAATAAACTTCATTTACTTATATGGTCATTAAAATCCGAAAAAAACATGGCTTTTATTAGAATGGCTTTTATGAGTAAGGATAATAGTAAAATTATTTCTTGGGGAGTTGAGCCAGCGTTGAAAAAAGCTTTACTTTATGCGGTTGCAGAGGACTTATTGTCGTTAAGTAGCGACAAATACCAATTAACTAAGAAGGGAATCGCATTCAGTAAATTAATTGCAAATAATGACCAGCTTTTTACTACAGAAAAACATTTCTTAAACTATATCGGCAAACAAAAAATTACAGAGGAGTATATTAATAAACTAACTGAAAAACATTCCAACTAATATGATTTTCATCGAAGCAGTTAAGGTTATAATACACACAAATACAGGAGTGTTTGGAAGAACTATAACATTTAAAAAAGGTCTAAACATAATCAGGGCAAATAATACCTCTGGTAAGAGTTCTCTATTCGGTGCTATTTTATATGGTTTGGGCTTTGAAGAGATTTTAGGCAGCAGAAATGATAAAGCATTGCAATCAGTATTTAAATCTGTTGTAAAAGAAATAGTGTCGCTTCCCGTTGAAAATATAGTTGTTCAATCTGAAATCTATTTGCAATTTTCCAATGGCAAACAAAGTGTTACTTCAAAAAGATTTATTGTAAACGACCGGATAAAGCCGCAGGCAGTTGAGGTTTTTCATGGTACTTTGATTACGGATCCAAATGAAAACATACAAAGACAACCAATGTATGTTCATGACAAAGGAAGTGCTTCAAATGAAGAGGTAGGTTTTCATAAGTTCTTAGAAGACTTTATCGGTGCGAAGCTTCCAGAAATAATAAATCAGGAGGGTAAAAGAGTTAAGATGTATTTGCCGTTAATAGCAACGGCTCATTTTATTGAACAAAAAGCAGGATGGTCAGATTTCTTCGCTAACATGCCGTATTATGGAGTGCGTGATGCATCTGCAAAAGTATTTGAATACATACTCAACTTTGACGTATTTGAAAAGGCGGCAATCAGGCAAGAGATTCAAAACAACTTAAAAAAGGTCAGTGATAATTGGACAGAAATACTAAATAAAATTACAGACCTTGCTAAGGGAGACTTTCAAAATAATTCCTACAAAATTACAAAAACAATGCATATATTTGTATAACCAATATGCTATTGTGTGTACATCAAAACCTGTTAATACAATTAGTATTTCTGCTGAAAAGTATTTACCCGTATATGAACTGCCTTTAACTAACGGCATAAATAAACAAGTAGATATTCGATTTGAATCTTCTGCCAGTGATTATATTAGAGCACAGTGGGCTTATTATACAGCTTTAATGAATACCTCAATAAAATATTCAACAAATCACTTTCTTACTCTCGTATTTGATGAACCACAACAACAATCGGCGGCAACAGCAAATTTTAAAGTATTTCTAAACGAATTAGAGAAATATAAAGAACAGCAAATTATTGTATTAGCCTCATTTCAAAATTCAGATGATGATTTTAATGAAGCTACACATGATTTGACCTACGCTAATATCATAAACTTTGCGGATGCAAAGGAATTATTTATTCAAAGACTGGAATCGTAAAAGTGCTGCGAAACCCGCTTTCTTGGGCAAATGTGATCAGCAGTCAGATTCGATAAATGTGGCCTTGTAAAATGAAAAAATAACATTATTTTACACAAAAATCTTTTTTATTTATGGAATCCGAAATAAATTGGAAATTATTAAATATTTGGTTCCCATTTACTCCACTCGTTGTTAGGGGAATCCGTTCTTCGGGATGTTCCTTAGGGCATCCGGAAGTGCTCATAAAACTCCGTTTCCAACGGCATTTGAAAATCAGCAGCCCAATTAATTCCCCCATCTCTCTCGTTTATAACACGAATGTTCCCCTCGTTCGCGTTTGAAACGCCCGTTCTTCAAAATGTTCCAAAGGGCATCCGGAAATGCTCATGAAATTTCACACTATCAATAAAAATTTCCCTCAGTGGGTTTTCGGAAGCGAGACGCTTCCACATATTAGGACGAAGCGGGACGCTTACGACCAGTGAGGGTTGAGATTGTTTATTGCATATATAAATATATACATTTTAGGAAACGTGGTAAACGGATGGTAAGGTTAATTCGGAAGCGGGTTTCCACATGTTGGGACGAAGCGAGACTTCGACCAGTGGGTATTCGGAAGCGAGACGCTTCCACATATTAGGACCAGTGAGGGTTGAGATTGTTTATTGCATATATAAATATATACATTTTAGGAAACGTGGTAAAAGGATGGTAAGGTTTATTCGGAAGCGGATGCTTCCACATGTTGGGACGAAGAGAGACTTCGACCAGTGGGTTTTCGGAAGCGAGACGCTTCCACATATCAGGACGAAGCGGGACGCTTACGACCAGTGGGGGTTGAGATTGTTTATTGCATATATAAATATATACATTTTAGGAAACGCGGCTACCTGATGGTAAGGTTTATTCGGAAGCGGGTTTCCACATATTGGGACGAAGCGAGACTTCGACCAGTGGGTTTTCGGAAGCGAGACGCTTCCACATATCAGGACGAAGCGGGACGCTTACGACCAGTGGGGGTTGAGATTGTTTATTG
>CAIUZK010000008.1 GCA_903903635.1 uncultured Bacteroidota bacterium | reverse complement strand
ATTTTTAGTAGAATGGCTAAATATTATACCATAGGTGTAATATGGAAAACATTCGGGCTGGGACGATTTTACAGCTTCGGCTTATCTTTCAATTCCTTTTTCATATTCTTAATGTTAACATCATATTTATCTCCTCTGGTAGCCCATTTTAATGTTTCCTTTGCCCAAATGTGGAAATTATCCAGGTCTTTATTCATGTAATATTGCCCTGCAAGATTAAAAGCGATCTCACATTTCAATGTTTTATCAGAGCACTTTTTAATACCTGTTTTACAGGTTTCAGATGCCTTATCCAATTCTCCGGATTTCAACTGGGCAAACGAAAGTTCCTTGTATAGATAACAATTGTCGGGATTTGATAACAAAGCACTTTCTAAAACGATCTTTGCTTTATCATATTGCTTCAGTGCATTGTAAGCATAAGCAAATTCAAATGCAAGGGCTTTGTATTCCGGGTCTATTGATTTTGCTTTTTCCAGATAGGTTAATGCTATGGAACATTCATCCCATAAATTGTATATAAATCCTAACTTATAAAAGTGTTTAGCTGAGCTAGTATCGGCTTTATAGTATTTCAACCAATCCGGGACAATCGGAATTTTAAGTTCATTAAATTTACTCTCGGGAATTATGGACACCTTTCCATTACTTGGTTCAATCCTGTATTTAATACTTGTACTATCTAGTCTGGTTGGTATAAAGATGCCTTGAATAATTTTAAAACTTCCCTCATAATTTAGTGTCAGTCCGGCCTCTTCATCAATATAAACAAAACCAAAAACGTAAGTGTTATCGTTGCTCATTGGGAGTGCAACCCATCTGTTTTCACAATCAATATATCTTTTATTGAATTCCAGATTAGTTTGAGCTGTTGCAGTAATAGCACAAAAGGCAAAGAATAAAAATAATGTTTTCATAGCCGGAGATAAATCGTAAAAGGTATTTTTTTATAAATAATCATGATTGGATTATTCTTGATCAATAATGTAAATCTAATAATTTCCCCGTCATTGTTGGTCATATTTCAATTCCCTCAACCACGCCCTGATAACTTCGTAACAATCGATAAATTTCTGTTGTATTTACCGCCGTTGATGATCTTATTTCCTCACCAATAACGGCGCAATCTTTTATTCCTTCACAAACTTCATTCGCTCCGTGCCATTAATTATGATCATATAGATTCCTGGTGGCAGGCTGTTTACTTCTATCTGTACATGTTCTGAATCAAATTCATTCGTATAGCTTATTTGACCTAATAGATTTGTGATTAATACTGAATTAATTCGATAATTAGTTAAGATACTTAATTCGGTAGTAGCTGGGTTGGGGTATAAATCCAATTTTTGATTACCCGGTGCAATAGGTATGCCGGTTACAATATGACATTTTGTGCAGCCGGTATCAATAGTATACCTCCATAGGTCGGAAAAGTAGCCATTAAGTGAATAGTCAAGCCCGCCAAACAACCACAAATTTCCTGATAAATCCTTGAATGGGAGTGCTCCTGTTCGGGAGGCAGGTTTGTTTAGTGGTGATGGAATACCCTTCGTTCCATATATATTGTTGTTCGCTTGTACCGTATCATTCCCTGCCCAAACCCATTGTTTGTCATGCATATCAAAGTAAATCAGATCGTTAGATGCAAATTCGCCATAACCACCCATTACCCATAAGTTGTCGCAGGTATCTATCCAGCATGCTCTTGCTTCTGCACGATCGAAAGGCTTAATCAATTGATCTCCATTATGCATACATTCCTCATCACCATAGTAGTGAGTAGTCATTACCGTATCACCATAAATCCAGGCCCACATATTGCTGGCAATATTATATTCCCAAAGAACCATTGGCATGCCATGTAAGTACCATAAATTCCCCTTCGAGTCTTTCCACTTTGTGAAATCATAGAAATTAAAGCCTGGTGTATTATTGTTGTCGAAGATTCCCTGGATACCATAAACCGGACTAGGATAAGGCATGAAAGTGTCGTTTTTGGGAGTCCCATTCATCCAGATCCAGTTATTCGTAGCTGTTCTGTATTTCCATAAACATCCACCATGATCAAGAAGCCAAAAATTATTATTCTCGTCTACCCAACAGATATTAGATTCCGATGTTGCCGCAGGATGGTTCGTTGCTGCTTCAACCCCCTGAATACCATAATTCCCCGGTTTTGAATTCCCTGAATCGCCTTGCATCCAGGTCCACATATTTGATGCTATATTATACCTCCATAAGTCATTATAGTCTGCTGCTACAGACTGCCCCTTATAGCAGTAACCTCCAAAAAGCCATAAGTCGCCATTTGTTGGATATTCCGCGTAAAGTGACCCCTCTTTTCCTCGCCAAACTGACCCACCATAGTTAATCTCAAAAATGAGTGCGTTATTTAGTTGCTT
>CAIUZK010000007.1 GCA_903903635.1 uncultured Bacteroidota bacterium | reverse complement strand
GCATGTTATTAACTGCCATAGCTTTAGCGAAGGCATGTTTTATGAGGCATGCCCGCAAGGGCACGAGCGCAGCTCTATCTGCGAATAATGAATTATTTTAAGACTTTTGCAACGAAATAAAAATGGAATAGAACGAGTAAGATGGTGGGAGTTATTTCATCATCGTTCCTAAGCTGAAACTGGATAACTAACCAACAGTTAATTATTGGTATTTTGAATTGCTGGGATGAATCTTTCCTAACCAAGGCGTTTAGTGGTAATAAACAACCTTGCAATTAAATTCAATAAAGCAGACCCTCTATCTCAGAATATAGATCGTAGCTGGGTCAACATACTTTTGCAATACCGTAGGGCTATAATCAGCCTGCACAACCTTGTGCGATTTATCCTGATATAGCACATGGTAACTACCATCCTTGTTGACGTCTGTAATAGTCAGTACAGGCATATATGGGCTGGTTTGCAATACCACCTTTTCCCCTATTGTAAATGTATTCATAACAATTACGTTTTGGTTAGACGATATAAAATTAATACATTTTTCTAAAAATATAAAATTTTAACCCTATTTTAAGAAAAATATTTCTTTCAATAGTGCTATCAGAAAACTACCCCCCATTTTCATACGCCTGCAGATTACCATCTTATTACAACGATATAAGCACTATTATTTTACCATCTTTCCTTACATTTGCTGCCTGCAAAAAATATAGTTTATGACCGGACTAATGGAAGATATAATTGATGACCTATCGGAGCAAATGAAAAAAGCGATTTCCCACCTCGAGTTGGAACTCAGCAAAATACGCGCCGGCAAAGCCACTCCTCAGATAGTTGATGGCATACACGTTGAATATTATGGCACACCTACTGCCCTCAATCAGGTTGCCAATGTTATGATTGCCGATGCACGCACCATCAACATTCAGCCCTGGGAAAAGAAAATGATCGCTGCCATTGAGAAAGCTATCCTTCAATCAAACATCGGACTTACTCCGCAAAATGATGGTAATATTATCCGTCTGTTTCTGC
Organism: uncultured Bacteroidota bacterium; assembly: GCA_903903635.1. Lineage (GTDB taxonomy): Bacteria > Bacteroidota > Bacteroidia > Chitinophagales > Chitinophagaceae > Nemorincola. The sequence goes on along the minus strand of CAIUZK010000007.1, from coordinate 6,663 downwards.
CCCCTCTCACAGAAGAGCGCCGCCGCGAGCTGGTAAAGCGCGTTATGGCCGAAGGCGAACATGCCAAAGTAGCCGTTCGTAACATAAGAAGGGAGTGTATTGAGCAGGTGAAAAAACTTCAAAAAGATGGCCTGAGCGAAGACATCGCCAAAAGCGGTGAAACACGCATCCAGGGCACTACCGATAAGTTCATTGCACTGGTCGACCAGCATTGCAAAGACAAGGAGAAAGAAGTAATGACCGTGTGACGGCAGAAAAGAATTGTTTGTTTTTTTTGGGAATCTGAAATTGAGCGGTGATTATTATTTTCGCGCTTAAGCGCTTATTTTTGTGTGTCAACCAATCAACTATTCAACCAATCAACTAATCAACTATTCAACCAATCAACTATTCAACTAATCAACCAATCAACTAACCCCGCCCATCCTCAACACCTTCTTAAACTCCTCAGCAGTAACAGCGCTAACCGATAGTCTGCTCAACCGCACCAGCTCCATGGTTGCCAGCGATGCATCAGCTTTTATGTCAGCCAGTGTTACCGGCTTGGGTAAGGCTTTTACCGGCTTAAGTTCAACTACTACCCAATTGGTATCCTCGGTGGTCGGATCCTGGTAGGCTTCCTTAACAATCTCGGCAATACCTACAATAGCCAACCCCTCATTGCTATGGTAAAACAAAACCTGGTCGCCTTTTTTCATAGCCCTCATATTGTTGCGGGCGCCATAATTACGCACACCATCCCAAAAGGTTTTCTTATCCTTTACAAATTGGTCCCAACTGTATTTAAAAGGTTCAGATTTTACAAGCCAGTAGTTCATGCCTGCAATTTAATAAAGAAATCACCAAAGTCCCCAAACTAACCTTTGTTGCTACTTGTTAATTTACCCGCTGAATGGACAAAACCGAATCGGGCATATAAGGCAATGCAGCCATGCAAAGAACACAGTTCTGAGCCTGCTTCTCTACTATAATAAAGTTAAAAGTATCTGCAGTATTCATGATATCAGCAGTGCATGGATTTGCCACCCTGAATACATGGTGTACTACCGGGTCCCCACTCACATTCTTATCTGCCCAATCTGTCTGACCTATTGCTTCAGTCCCCACCGACTGCACTATTATATCACCGCATATAGCATGCAAAACCACTCCCCTGTGCTTGACCAGTGCAGCCCCCTTATTACAAGACATGCTAAGCGTAATTACCAAAACACTTAATAGAACAATTACCTTTTTCATAGCCAGTTATTAATGTATTAATCCCACAAAATTCTTACAATATTTTCAAACTATATGTTAAAGATCACTTATCCCTCATCAGCAAATAACTTGCCAGTTCAAACAACGGCTGCTTCCTTTTTGATGGCAAGGCAAGATCTTCCAGCCCGTCAAATGCCAGTTGCGAATACCGGACCACCTCTGCCCTGCAGTCCTCCCCTGCTCCGGTAGCAGTAAACAAGGCCAGCATTTCCTGCACCTTATTATCAACATTACCCGCTACCAGTTCATCTATCGCCTTCTTTTGCTGCGCATTGGCATTGATGCACGCCTTCAGCAGCAGATAGGTTTTCTTATTGGCAAGTATATCTCCCCCGTTTTGCTTACCCAGCTTTGCCGTATCACCAAAAGCATCCAGGTAATCATCCTGTAATTGAAAAGCAATACCAAGGTTCTTACCAAACTCATACAACTTGTTGGCACTATCACCCATGGCCCCTCCGGTAAGGGCGCCCAGCTTCAGACTGCATGCAAGCAGTACCGATGTTTTGAGCGTAATCATGTGTATATATTCATCTATACGCACATCATTTCGCTGCTCAAAATCCATGTCCAGTTGCTGACCCTCACATACTTCAATAGCAGTCTTATTAAACAGCTTCAGCGCCTGCGGCAGCGACTGCTTTATATTGCCTATCATATCCACGGCATAAAAGCTCATCACATCGCCACACAATATGCCGGCGGTAAGGCCATAACGCGCATGTATGGTTGCCCTGCCCCTTCTCAGTGGCGCATTGTCCATGATATCATCATGTATCAGGGTGTAGTTGTGAAACAGTTCCACACCAAAAGCAGCCTGCCAGGCATCCTCACTGATCTCCTGAAAAAGTTCGTTGCCCATCAGGCATAATACCGGGCGCACCCTTTTACCGCCATTCTGCAGCAGGTAGCGGCATGGATCATACAATGTTGACGGCAATTCAGGAAATGGCAGCGATGATGTAAAACGCTCCTCAAATGAGGCTACGAGGTCTGTAAACGAATGCATTTATTTCTTTTTGCGATTATTGTTTTTTTTGTCCTTTCCTTCTTTACGGCCCTGCCTGAACGACTCGGTAGGTGTAAGCACCCGTCCGTAACCATCAGATCCGCCCCTTCCTTTTCTTGCAGCATTGGGTGGCAATTCCAGTATGGCATAATCTATCTGCCGTTTCACCAGGTTGGCCGATACTACCCTTACCTTTACTTTATCTCCCATGGCAAACCTCAGCCCCATGCTGCGACCCACGAGTGCATACTCTCCTTCCTTAAATTCAAAGTCATCATATTCCGACAGGTCCTGTATGCCCACCATCCCTTCGCACTTATGCGCCACAGTTTCGGCCCAGAACCCAAATGTAGCTACTCCGCTGATAATGGCATCAAAATCCTCACCCACATAATCCTGCATAAACTCGACCTGCTTATACTTGTTGGCGCCACGCTCTGTTTCCATTGCCCTCCGCTCCTGGTCGCTACAGTGGCGGCAAAGCGCCTCCAGGTTTTTTATAGGGTGAATATTCCCCTCCAGGCATTGCTGCAAGATTCGGTGCACCAGCACATCGGGGTATCGCCTTATGGGCGAGGTAAAATGGCAATAATGCTCAAATCCCAACCCATAATGGCCTATATTCTCGGTAGTATATACCGCCTTCGACATAGTCCTTATCCCCAGTTGCTCCAGCACATGCTGCTCCGGGTTGCCCCTCACGGTTTCCAGCATCTGGTTAAACGACCTCGATATTGTTGCAGGCGAACTCAGATCGAACCGCACCCCAAACCTGCCTGCAAACAAAGTAAATATCTTCAGCTTGTCCTCATCAGGCACATCATGCACCCGGTATGGGAAGGGCACTACTTCACCTTTGAACCTTACTGCCCCTACATATTCGGCAACAGTGCGGTTGGCCAGCAGCATAAATTCTTCAATTAGCTGATGCGCCTCCTTGCTTTCTTTTATTACTATACCAATAGGCTTTCCGGTATCATCCAGCTTAAAGCGAACCTCCTGCGATGAAAAATTGATGGCCCCCTTCTTAAACCGCTCACTGCGCAGGTTCTGCGCTATATGGTTCAACGTATGCAGCTCCTTTTCATTGTCTCCTTTAGCCCCTTCTATTATCTCCTGCACATCTTCATAGGCATATCTGCGGTCTGAGTGGATAATGGTCTTGCCTATCCAGTGCTCCTTTACCTTACCCTGCTTATTGATCTGGAATATAGCCGAGAAGGTATACTTATCTTCCTTTGGCCGCAACGAGCAAAGCTCATTCGACAGTCGCTCGGGCAACATCGGCGATACCCTGTCGGGCAGATACACACTGGTGGCACGGCGATATGCTTCCTTATCCAGCGCCGAATCCGGAGCAATATAATGGCTCACATCGGCTATATGCACCCCTACCTCATACCAGCCACCCTTTAGTTCTTTAAATGATATGGCATCGTCAAAATCCTTGGCATCAGCAGGGTCAATGGTCACTGTGAGCACATTACGCATATCCTTGCGCTTCTTCACCTCTGCCGGATCTATGAAGTCCGGATACCGTGCAGCATCCTCCAGCACATCGTCCGGAAAAGTCAGCGGAAAACCGTTCTCCACCAGCATACCCTGCATGGCTATTTCATTCAGCGACTCGTGGGTGAGCAGACTCACAATCTCACCCACCGGGTTCTTGGTCTTACCGCTCCACTCCACAATGCGCCCCATGGCATGGTCGCCATCGCGGGCGCCGTTCAGCAGGTGCAGCGGAATAAATATATCAACAGGCATTTTATCGCTCTCAGGTATCAGGAAGGCAAAATGAGGATGCACCTCTACCCTGCCGCTGAACTCCGATTGCTTGCGCCGCACAACTTCTGTAATACTTCCTTTAAGTCGTTTATTGGGATCAACATGTCCCCTCACCTCAACCCTTACTTCATCACCATTCAGAGCGGTATCCATACTGTTCCGGTCTATCATGATGTCTGTTTCCAGGCCCTGCACGATAACGAACCCCATCCCGCCCCTTGTTATTTCCAGCTTGCCGGTATAGATGTGTTTTCCGGCATCCTGGTGTTTACTCTTCTTTTTTGTGTTTTTAGGCATTTATTTTAATTAATGTATCAAAGGTAGGCTGTATTGTTGATTAGTTGATAAGTTGACATGTTGAATAGTTGATTGGTTGTTTTGTTGAAAGGTTGAATAGTTGATAAGTTGATTGGTTGATAAGTCGTTGCATATTTCAATCTTGGAATAAGAATTGGTTCAAACATGCACATTCCCCACCTGATTGTGACGACTTTAACGTTTGGGGCAATAATAAGTTTGGTGGGTAAGTTCATAACCCCTACTTTTGCACCCACATCGCGAGATAGAGCAGCGGTAGCTCGTCGGGCTCATAACCCGAAGGTCACAGGTTCGATCCCTGTTCTCGCTACCTAGAAAGAGCCCCAGACAATTGATAATCAATCGTTTGGGGTTTTTTAATTTTACATTGGGGATGGTATAGGGGACGATTTTGCAAGCTGCTTGGGAAAAATCTTATCTCTGTACAGGATTCATAAGTGCATTAAAATTTTCGTTTTCTCAGTTCAGAATTGAATTTTATTGTTTCATCTGAATAATCACCATTTAGATTTACCTCTCGTCTAAGAAATTGTACTATATCATGTGTTTCATCTTTGCTAAAAAGGATTTTGTAATCAAGTTTACTATTAATTTTCTTAACCTCTAAATCACTTAATCCTGTTCTCGTGGCAAATATTAATGCATTTTTTGCATTTTTAGCTAAATCTAACCGTTCTAAATTTCTATTATCAAAACCAAATCCGAAGATGAAAACTATTTCAGCTTCTGTAAGCATTCTGTGTATATCAACATAGGCTTTTCTAACTTCTTCCTCCTCAATAATTACATGAAGTTTTTTAATTGCATCTTCTATATCCAAAGACATAATTGGTGAGCCGTATTGCTTATTATTATCTGTTGGGGCATCTGCTATCATACCATGAACATGTTTAATCATTATTGTTTCATTAATTTTTTGGATAGATTCTAGTAGTGTCTTTCTATAAGTATGTTTTAAATCTGAAGTCATAAAGGTTTCTAATGACCGATCATAATTATATGTTATAATACCTAGTTTGTTTTTCGATAAATTTTCCCAGGATGAGCTAATTTCATTCATTAAATATTTATACCAGTTGTGAACATCGTTATTAAATAAATTATTGCGATTTTCGCATTGGAATATTGAATATGCAATAAATATCTTACCTATATTTAGTAATTCTTGTCTGCATTCTAAAAAAGTATCAATAGATGGCTTTGACGATCCCATAAAATCTAAATAGAAATTCCTTAAATCGTTTGGATCAAAATTTTTATTTAGAATCAAATAATCTAATAGTGCATCAGCACCATACTGCGTAAGATTTAAATTAGAACTAACATTATGGGCAGACTTACTTTGTTGGTATTTGTTATTAAGTGCATTGGAATTGAGATTTGCAACCTGCAAAATTGAGGTTTTCAATCCACTACCTAATGGATATTTATAGGGACTGCTTGCTCCTGCACCTAGTATAATAACTGTATTCTTTTTAATCATCTTATATTTTTAATCCAAGTTAATAAAGGCGTTAAAGCATTAAATTTATAGTAAAAATTTCATTCCAAGGGACTTTATGATTTGGGAGTAAAAGACTAGTTGGGAACAAAACATCCTGATTGATAAATATTGCTAACTATTGGGCTTTGTGTATCCTCAGCACTCTATGCATCATCACTCAGATCAATATGGTACACGTCTGTAGAGTTCCTCAAGTTATCAGCAACATAAAATCCACCTGATTCAGGTATCTGCTCCAGAAAGTCGAATATCAGGCAGGACCTGGGAAATGGTGAAAATGCCAGGGTAAAATACAATGTAGCACCTGCAGGTATTTCTGTCCAGTCAGAGTACATAATTCACACATTATTCTAAAGTTCTATTATGCTGCTGAGAGTCACTGTGAGATCGAAGTTCGTCTGAATATTATATGTGTGAATATTATAAGTTTATTTTTTAATTGCGTAAATCATTCCCCACCGACAGCGGTAATTTTGCATCGTCGAGAAAGTAATTAGCGCGAACGCCCAAAGGAACTTTGGATCGCGCGTCAGGCAATTTTTCAACTATTTCCGACTGGTCGGTAAAATATATTCTTTGATAATCAGTAGCCAGCAGACCTGTCTGGTAGATCATGTCCAGTGCAGGTGCTATATTACGTATATTATTGGTGCTGGCAATTATCTCCCTTTTATTTGATTTTATAAGAAGATGTATCATAGATGAAGCATTAGGAACGTTGATGAAATAAGTTCCACCATATTGCGAAGTTATATTTCTTTTATTAACTGCCATAGCTTTAGCGAAG
>CAIUZK010000006.1 GCA_903903635.1 uncultured Bacteroidota bacterium | reverse complement strand
TGTATGAGTTCCTCCTTTCGTTATAGACAGCAACTCTTCTCTTTCCTCTTGCGTTAATGTAACCTTATACTTTACCATAGTTTTTTTGGCAAAGATACAATATTTATACGTCATAATATAATTGACATGACACTAGGTATATTCAGCAGCTTTGTTTACGGACAAACAACATCATATACCACACCCGGCACTTACAGCTATACAGTACCTGCAGGTGTTACTTCCCTTGTTCTCAATATGGCCGGCGCACAAGGCGGCACTGGGTATCCTACCGGCCCCGGTGGCAAGGGCGGAAGGATGCAATGTATACTCGCAGTTACACCGGGCATGGTGCTGCACGTATATGTGGGAGGAACCGGCGTTGATGCCGGCTCTATCTCCGGCGCTGCGCCGGGAGGTGTGAATGGGGCAGGCGGGGGCGCAAACGGCGGATATGGCGGACCCAACAACGGCGGCGGCGGCGGTGGCTCTACGGACATTCGTATAGGTGGAACAACGCTTGCAAGCAGGGTAGCAGTAGCTGCGGGCGGTGGTGGCGCCACTAATGTGGGTGTAGGGCCGGAATGGGGAGGCAACGGCGGCGGTGCCACAGGCGTTTTCGGTACCTATTCAGGTAGTTACGCTCCTACCCAGAGCGGTGCGGGTGGCACGCCAACTGCCGGAGGCGTAGGCGCTTCATCCTGCAGCGCGGCAAGCAATGGCGGTTTGGGCTTCGGCGGCGCCGGATGCAATTATGGCGCCGGCGGCGGCGGCGGGTATTATGGCGGCGGCGGCGGGTCCTATGGCTCAGGCGGCGGCGGTTCGTCTTATCCTACCAGCACAACGGCTTATTGCAGTTCCGTCACCACAACTACCGGATACAATTCCGGCAATGGTTGGGTGAACCTGACTAACGGTTGTATAGCTATAAGCGGCGCAAGCGCACCTATTTGCGGAACCTGAACCATTACCCTGAGTTCCACACCCGCTGGCGGCACATGGACCAGCGGTGGCACGGGCGTGGCTACCGTGGGCGCCTCTTCGGGGGTAGTAACCGGGGTTTCAGTGGGCACTGCGGTGATTACCTGCACCATACCAGGATGCACAGGCACCGTAACGGTCACGGTCAATAGCATGCCGGTGGTAAGCCATGTAGCCGCTACATCTTTATCGGTGTGCGTTGGCAATACGATCACCCTTACAGATGCAACACCCGGCGGCACATGGAGTGTGTCAAGCAGCAATGCCACTGTTTCAGGTGGTATCGTGAGCGGCGTATCGCCGGGTACCGACACTATCAAATATACCATAACTAACAGCTGTGGCACAGTCACTTCCGATACGGTGATTACAGTGATTAACTGTTCGTACCTGGGCGTAAACAACATGGCCCTGGCGCAGCATATTATACTCTATCCCAACCCCGCCAACCAGGAACTGACAATAGAAACCAGTCTGCCGGAATACCACTCCTACCATATCAGCAATTTAATGGGGCAACTCATATCGAGCGGCGCTGTGACCAGCCAGTCTACGAAAGTGAGTATTGCCTCGTTGCCGCCGGGAATGTATTACATAACACTGGAAGTGGCAGGCGGCGATACTGTTGGGCGGTTTGTGAAAATGTAGGGCATTTCCTCGTTCCAAAACCCTTGCCTGCATTGCGTCTTGGTCCGTTCGAAAGGCATTGCATCTGATTTCAAATCAGTTGCTAGGCATTTGAGTGCATCATTACGTAAATTTATTGCATATAATAGAATGGGGACATCCTATTACCTATTGTAACTATTAAAACATTATGTGCCTTTACTGTCATACGATGAGCATTGAAATTTAAGAAAAACTAAGCAGTTATACATTATTTTATTGGCCACTTTTAAATTGTCGGAATCAATGAGAAGATTCTTATTCGCTTCCCGCTGCTGTTGGGTGTGTCACGAATGAAAAGAGCAGGCAAGTTCTTTTCAATATGTGTGTCAGGCATGGATATAAGCTATAGGGTGAAAGTCCCGAGTACGCTTTACAGTAGGGAGCATTAACCAATGGCAAGGGTGTCCACCGCGAGGGGAATCCGAAAGAAGCCGGAGGTAAACGTTTGGGCAGGAACAGGAATTGCATAAAAGGCGGGTTTACAAGGGTGATGTTGCACATGAAACAGAAGCCCGATACTATACGAATGTAAACACGTAAATGCAGTGGCCACATGAACGGAAAGCGTATATCCTTACCCTGAGAGATCTGCGGGTAATGTTGGCGGCACTCCGAGAGCGTGGTAAAGCGGCAAACTGGTGGCAGAGTTATTTTTCTTTTATTAACTGCCATAGCTTTAGCGAAGGCATGTTTTTCAAGATGCCAAAACTGCGAATAGCAAGCCCTATTTAATCCCGAAAGCTTTCGAGAGGCAACGCCGAAAAAATGGGAAAGAACAGCTATATGTACGAGTTATTTTTGCACATGCCCTAAGTGTATGGTCAAGTTTACTTTTATAAAACTGAAATGGTTATATTCAACTGATGTTCTGTTATTACATACATAATTCATCAGATGAATAGCTGCTGATAATAAACTCAGGGCCCATACCGCTTAATGGATATCCTGGTAGATATGGCTATCCTTTCGCACACATTCCTTTTTAACTTTTATCTGCTGAGTTTAGCACTATATTTGCCGCGTGAAACAGGAAAGTATATCGGTTTTTGATATTTTCAAAATTGGCATTGGCCCAAGTAGTTCCCATACCCTGGGCCCCTGGCGTGCAGCATTGCGGTTTATCGATACCATTAAATCTGCAGGCATTGAAAATGTTCTTTCGGTAAGAGTTTTGCTTTATGGCTCACTGGCTAAAACCGGTATCGGCCATGGCACCAATGTGGCTGTTATACTAGGCCTTTGCGGCGAAGATCCTGTTACCTTCGATGTAAACGAAATCACACCAAGAATTGAGCAGATAACGGAGCGGAGAAAAATGGTATTGAATGGCAGTAACGAAATAGCTTTCGACCCTGCTGCTGATGTGGTCTTTCTTTATGATGAAAGTTTGCCTTTTCACCCGAATGCACTTACGTTTTTATGCTCTTTCAATAATGGAAATGAAATTGCTGAAACCTACTACTCCATTGGTGGTGGCTTTGTAGTAAAAGAGGGTGAAGAAGATGGAGATGGTACAATGGTTCAATTACCTTATCCGATTGAGAAAGCGGAATACCTGCTTGCTGCCTGCGAAAAAACCGGGCTCGGTATTTCAGGTGTGGTAATGGAAAACGAAAAAACATGGCGTAGCGAGGAAGAAGTGAAAAAGGGAGTGCTCCGGATATGGGAAACCATGCGCGATTGCATTTTCAGAGGTTGCCATATTGGAGGTATGCTTCCCGGCGGCCTTGAGGTTACCCGCCGTGCCTACGAATTGAATAAAACACTGACAGCAGGCCAGCAATACGTCGACTTTAATGATTGGCTTGATGTTATTGTAAGCGGTGGCCATTCCTTTAAATATACTTTGGATTGGGTAAGCTGCTTTGCACTTGCCGTCAATGAAGAAAATGCATCATTCAGCCGCGTTGTTACGGCTCCTACCAATGGCGCTGCCGGGGTTGTACCTGCGGTATTACTATACTTCATTGCTTTCTGCCATGGCAACGACAATGATAAGATCGTAAAATTTCTGCTCACTGCATCCGAGATCGGTAGCATATTCAAGAAAGGAGCCACACTCTCTGCCGCTATGGGTGGCTGCCAGGCCGAGATCGGGGTTTCCTCGTCTATGGCTGCCGCAGCTCTTGCCGAAGCCATGAGCGGCACTCCTGACCAATGTCTCACTGCCGCCGAAATTGCCATGGAACATCACCTTGGACTTACCTGCGACCCTGTAGGCGGATTGGTTCAGGTACCCTGTATAGAACGCAATACCATGGGCGCTATAAAAGCTATAACGGCCTGCCAGCTTGCCCTCCAGAGTTCTCCCGGCCAGGCACGTGTATCGCTCGATGATGTAGTAAATACCATGTGGGAAACGGCCCTCGATATGGACCATAAATACAAGGAAACCGCTGAAGGTGGCCTGGCCCTGCAGTTACCGATAAGCCTGAGTGAGTGCTAGCGAATATCCCTTCATTTTGCCGGCTTTACTGATACCTACTTTGATTATAAATCTGCATTATAATCTAATCATCAACCCACGCCCGTAATATACTACTGCACTTGCATCACCTTCTGCTGCATTCAAAATGCTCGTGAACCAGATTTTCAGATCACCGCCCTACCTCTGCTTATTTACATTTCTGTATCACAATCCATCATTTCCCCCCCCCCAATATTTGTGACGTTTGCATAATAGTCACCCTCATCTGCATACCAAATAACAATTTGTAAGACAGTCCGCCCCCGTAAAAACACCCTAAAAATTACCGTATTTTTCACCTACCTGGGGTAGGCCATAAATATTACTTTTACAACATTCAAACAAAACATTACAGGATGGAACATTTAATGCAACCAGGCAGAACCCGGCTTACACACAGGGAATTGGAAGTCCTGAAATTCATTGCCCAGGGTTTTAGTTCCAAACAAATAGCCGACAAGTTGTTCATCAGTGAGAACACCGTGGCCAACCACCGCCGCAACATGCTTAGAAAACGCGGCGCCAAAAGCAGCGCCGAACTGGTAAGCAGTAATATACTCAATTACGCGAGATAAAAAATAGTCATTTTGACTATTCTTTAACTGAACCGAAACATAGATAATTACATCATTAAAAAAACGGTTAGCCGAAAACGGATTTAGAGTAGGCAGATTAATAAAACTAAAAATTGATAATCAAATAAAACAAGATGAATTAATGGATGCGGATATTCTCCTTTATCATGGAGACGGACTGTTAGCTAGAGCTATCAGATTTTTTGATGGTACTAATTATAACCATGCATCTTTAAATGTTGGGAATATACCTAATGTGGCATCAAAAACCATTGAAGAAGCCGAAGCCCTGGGAGTAATTACAAGGAGTGTAGATATAAGCATAGCAAATTACGCGCCGGTAATCGTTAAAAGACTAAATAACAGGCCTTCAGATATGTCGCCCGTAATTAATAAAGCAAAAGAGTTTGTGGGTGATAGATATGGATATGAGCAACTTCTTTTGCTGGCTCTTATTTGTTCGGTAAGGAGGATCCGGGTGAATACAGCAGTTGCAAAATTTGTTAATAAATTACTTGAATCTGCAGCATCGATTATATTGACCTATACGAATGGTAATAGACATGCTTTAATCTGCTCGGAATTAGTTTATAGATGTTATGATGAGGCTGTGAATGGGTATAATGATCCGTATACTATCCATTTAAAAAGGGATCAGACAGCTAAACAGCTAGGGTTAACTTCTCTGGTGCAAGCAAATCATCACATTAGCGATGAAAGTCTTATCGCTTATTTTTACGGCACAAACAGGCAATCTTTCAATTTTGGCTTTACCAATGCTCCATATGTCGAAAAGTCAAACCTGGGATCTACAATTCAATTGGGAACAGCAACTCAAACAACTCCATTAATAATCGCAAATTTGGAAAAAGAAATGGAGCCTCTTTTTATTGATGTTGTTGACAGCTACAAAAAAGAAGATTATAGTACAGATAAAAGTGAGCTATTAAAACTTAAAGCTAATCTGGATAATTTCATTGGCAATCATTACCAACATAAAAATGGAATTACAACACAGAATTTAGTCTCATCAAATAACGAAATTCTTTCCTCATTCATACATGATAATGCAAATTTTGTAACACCAGGTGACTTATTCAATGCCACCAATTTACAGTATATTGGCAATTTAAAATAGTAATAATATTTTTTTTTAAAAAGTACCAATCTCGTCTTATTGATGATATTATAAAGATAATTAAATGTTCAAATTGTCGCTGCCCCAATAGGTCTCTGTTTCCCCAGAGCCCCATCGGAAGCCAAAATACAAAACCTAAAAACATACCAACACAAATCCACCACCAAAAATCAAAAAAAATGAACTACCCCGGCTCTCCAATAACTCAAGGAACAAAAAGCGACATCGTAAAGATCATCCAATACCAGCTTTATGTGTGCGGAAATAAGGCTATCGTAATTGATAGTGATTTCGGACATAATACGTTCAATGCTGTGGAAGCATTTCAAACCGCCAATGGTCTCACGGCAGATGGTGTTGTGGAGCAGAACACATGGGATGCACTATTCCAACAGGCTCCACCTGCAGATACGATAGCTGCTTTGGCATTGCAGGTAATCGTTAGCCAACTCGGGCAGGAAGAAATACCGGCAGGTTCTAATTCTGGCCCCATGGTAAACGAATATCTTAAAGCGGCAGGGGCCGGGCCTGGAGATGCATGGTGTCAGTCATTAGTGTATTGGTGTTATAATATTGCTGCCCTGATGAACGGTATCCGCAACCCGGTGGTTAAAACCGCAGGAGTAATGCATTGCTGGGAGTCAGCTCCTGTGAGTTCCCGGATCACAAAGGAAGCAGCAGAAGCAGACAAATCGCTAGTTTTACCAGGCTATCAGATAATTTTTGACCATGGAAAAGGATTGGGTCATACGGGCCTTGTTGAAAGTATTTCGGGGAACACGATAATAACCATCGAAAGAAACAGCAACTCTGGTGGTAGCAGAAATGGCGGAGAGGTTGTCAGGCAAACGACCAGGCGGACTTTTGATGATTCTCAATTGAAAGGTTTTATAAAGTACTAAATTCTTCACATGCCGATGGGTCTCTGATTTATAAGAGACCCATCAGCATACCTGATGAATCATAATCCGAATCCGGAAATGTATTCCCATTACATACAAGTAAATGGTATAGCTCTTCCCTGATGAATGTTCTGTTGCCCGATGAATCGTAACAGGATTCTTCCTAAAAGCAACCCATATATGGAGGTTCCGGAGTATCTTTCGAAACCCCTTATCCAAAATACTTTCTGGCTCCCGGGTTCCGGGCAAATTCCTCGGCTTTATCGAATGCGTAAATGTACCTGATATGTTCCTTTGCAATAGCCTCCTTCTCCGCATCAGGAAATTTAACCTCTGATAACCGGTTTATTAAAACTGGCTGTTCCCGGTTTGAACAAGCGGTAGCCACAGTTAGCAATACAATTAAAATAGATCTGATTTTCATCCCGGAAATATTGGAATCCTTTTACAAGGATGGAAAAGCTTTCAATCTTTTCTGAAACCTTATTCCGGATATTTCAATTGATTCCTGTAATCCAAATTCATCGCATAAAAAAAGGAAAACCAGGTATACCTTAAGTTGGTATCTGATTTTCCTGAATAATGGTTATACTCTTTAGCTTAACAGGCGGGTATTCAATTACCACAAAAACAACGGTACCAGCCACAGTGGAGATACATACCATGGGTCATAATAAGGCTCATAGTACTCCACGGTTTCATATTCCTCTACCACGGTCCCTTGTTGCTGATTTTTGTTATTGGCACGCATTTCTTCTTCCTCTTCCTTTCTGCGCTCCTGTTCTTCCTTTAGCAGATTCATCATAAGATCAGTGCCCTGGCGCACAATGTCTTCTATTACATCAGGAGTGCCCAGTTGTTCAGGTTTTAATGCATTGGTGCATATCTCTTCTATCTCATGCCATATTTCATCAGTCACCAGATCCATCTGCCATCCGGTCACTTCTGTATCAATGCGCTTTTCATTTATGAACGACATGAACACGATCTCGGCCGGATCCATCTTTTTGAATATGGCTACAGCAATACGCAGGTCTTCAAAACGTTCATCATTGGTAAAGTTGTCCCACTCGGTATCTGTATCAAAATCAAAGAAGCGGGCAAAGGCAAACTCGCCCCTGGTAAGGTCCACAAATGAGAAGATGTCAAACAACTTCAGGTATTCCTGAAAGCGTTTATTGAAAACTTCATAAGCTTCTTTGCCTTTTGCAGTGGCTGCATAAATAGTGCCGGATGTAGTAACATAACCTTTGGCCATCAGTTCTACGAAATAGGGTTCAAGTACCTTATCATCCGGCTCAGCCACCATTTTAAACTGGCAGTTATGCGCTATCATCTCATCCAGAAGCAGTATCGACCTGAAATTCTTTTTGTTGTTTTCTGTAACGTACATGTTGTAAGAATTAAAGGCTTGCTCTCCAATGGAAAACAAGCCTGATTAATAGTTTTTCCGGTTTATTGTGCAGTCTTTGCTGCCGCACGTTTTGCCTTTATAGCATCCAGGGCATTGCTGCTGCTGGTACTTGCCAGTAATTTGTTTATTTCCTGTTCGCTGCTCATTGTGCTGCTGGCCACCTCTGCATGCGCATCTGCCAGAAACTGGGTTGCAGTTGTTTTAGCTTCCATACGGTCGAGAGTGGACATAAGACCATCGGTATCAATGTTGCTCAATGCCTTATTGATTGCCAATGATGCATCGGCGATTTTAGAATTGGATTTGATCAGTTCTGTTCTGTGCTTGGCTTCAGTTATTGCATCCCTGAGGGCTTTTATCTTAACTTCAAGAGTTACAATTGCCGCCTCGGTCTTGGTAGCATCAGCCGCATACTTTATAGACGCATTGTTATGTGTCTGGTAATTTTTACTGGCTTCATTGGCCATCTCATTACCCTTGGCTGCATCAATCTTTCCTGCTTCTATGCCATCCAGCAATTGGTTGGTTTTCGATTCCCATTCAGTTGCCAGGTCTGCTTCTTTTTTTGCATTTGCCCTTGTTTGCAGTGCGGTGGCTTTTATCTGCGCTTCGGCTGTAAGGGCCTGCTGCAGGTTCTCGCTTAGTTCGCGCACTATCTGGTCAGCAATTTTTACTTCGTCTTCCATTTTATCCACCAATGCGTTTGCATTCGAAACACCTATGCGGAATAATCTTTGTAGTAAACCCATAATTTTAGTTTTTGGTTGTTTAAGTTTAATCTTCTGATACTATATAAGCGCCGGTATAACTTCTTTTTTTAGGATACCGGTAATCTGAAACTGTGTTATCTGCGTCTGCCAAAAGAACGACCGCTGCTGCGCGACGATGATCTGCCACTGCTGTTGCTACGGCTGCTGCTGTTTCCGAAACCGCCGGAACCTACCGGCTGGCTGGCTGGCCTGTTACCGAAACTCCTCTGTGAGGAAGATGGAGAACTGAGCGATCTGCCTTGAGTGGCTGATGAACTGCGGCTGGCATTGCTGGCATGAGGCACAGTATACTGCGATGGCGCAGGACGGTACACCGTGCGTACTACAGTGCGGCGCGATGTATAGTAACCCGGATAATGACCATAGCCATACATAGACATGTAATAGGGGTGTGGCCTCAACAGGTAAGCCATGAACAGCATGGTGCCGAATGATATGTGCGGCTGGTAATAATCGTAATTCGGACCGCAATATTGTGGAGTACCCTGTATCTGCAGATTGGCAGTCTGGGCGCCATTGTCCGGAGTAATGCTGAGCTTGGCCACCAATACCGGCGGATTCACTGCTGCATCATTTATTTGCAATTGTTTATCTCCTGTTTCAGTTACGGTCAGGTAATCTATTTTGCCATCTTTGTCCAGATCAAGATTATTGATGTTCGTGGCCGGGTCATTTACCTTCTCTTCCAGAACTTTGGGATCTGTACTGGTTTTAACCACTGTTGAGAGTGCATTCACGTCAAATGCAGTATTACTTGCATCTGCCTGAATGTTCACATCATTCGACATCGGTGAAACAGAAACCCGGTTTTGTTGTTGAGGGTATTGTCTGTCGGAGTTACCACCGCAACTCATCATAAATGCGGTCAGCGGTAATAAGGAAACCAAAATTATTTTTTTCATTAAACAGGTTGTTTAATATGCTTCGGAATGCAATTGAAATGGTTTTTATCTACATTCTTACACAAAGATATGTGGCATTTTCTTTAATAAAATCACAAATCGGCATTAATTCGGTGAATGCCGATTTAAATCGGTAAACGTACAATAATATCGGTAAATACACTAAGTTAGACTCTTTTTTTTACTTCTTTGCTCAGTGGTCAGATAGTTTTTATTGTCAGCATATTTCGATAAACTAAGACTTGATAGTTATGCTTCAGAATGATTCCATTTTTTCAAATGGCGAACTTTTTATAATGTTACAGGCACAGATGTATGGGTTAAGGTGCGGTAGATTGTGAAAATTTTACGCTGATTTTTCAAAATGCTGATAGGTCAATTTATATTTCAGCCATTTTCGCCACCAGCTTTAATTTACAGCCCTCTGAATGCCTCATAATGTTGCGGTTACTAAAAATACCTGGTGAATCGAAGATTATATCACATATGAAATGTGTATTTAATGACCTTGATCCTGATTTATGATGATTATGATTATAATCATAAGTTATTGGGGATTATACAAATAATTTTAGAGACTTTAACATGAGGCAAACTTCTTTGTTTCCTGTTAATAATAAATTTTATGATGTTGCCTAATGATTTATTCAGATGTGCGT
The DNA here is from genome assembly GCA_903903635.1 of uncultured Bacteroidota bacterium. Classification (GTDB taxonomy): domain Bacteria; phylum Bacteroidota; class Bacteroidia; order Chitinophagales; family Chitinophagaceae; genus Nemorincola. Next base: position 39,780 of record CAIUZK010000006.1, on the reverse strand, counting down.
TGGGGGCAGTAAAGGATTATTCAATTTTCATAATTGATAAGCAAGGTAATATAGTTTTTGCCAATAAAGAGTCAAAACTGGTATATGCCTATAACCCGGAAGAGATATTATCATTGACTTTCCAGACATTATTTGCGGCTCCTGAAATTCGGGATGGCTTGCCTGATCTTTTAATCAGGGAAACGCTGCTAAATGGTGAGGTAGCCATAGATTGCAGGCACAGAAAAAAAGATGGATCGGAAATTAATGTTAGTATCCGGCTGGAGATTCTGGCTAACAACCCGCATGAAGTGGAAGGTCTTATCGTTTTTTCTAATTTACTTAACACACCCTCTCTGGCAAAGAAAGATGTAATAAGTGGTTCTCCCGATAATGCTGCTGAATTAGATTGTGACGATTTTGAAACGCTCATACACAATACAAAGGATCTGATTTGGAGCATCGACAGGAATTACCACCTCTCTGCTTCCAATAAAGCTTTCAATAACAGGGTCAATCATATATTGGGCCATAGTTTGCCGATGGGTAGTAGTGTTTGGAATAGTGCCTGTAGCGAAAAGCAAGTAGCTGATTACAAAGGATTGTATGACCGGGTTTTTCTTGGTGAATCAATAGTAGTAAAAGAATATAATGAAATGCCGGAACCTGTTTGGTCCGAATTGACAATCAACCCGATTGTTAAAGATAATGTAGTAATCGGAGCAAGTTGTTATTCGCACGATATTACAGAAATCAAATTGGCCAAAGAAAGAATTAAGACCGCCAAAGCAAATCTGAACGCAATCATCGAAAACTCATCTGAAATACTCATACTTACTGATGCTTTCAGAACAATAATTTCGTGCAATAGTAATGCTAACAATGCTGCTATTTTCAATTCGGAAATAAAGATGGAGCCTGGTGGGGACATCTTGAATAGTATACATGAAGCCCGTAAAGATCTCATAAAAGAAATGCTGCATCAGGTTGTTCAATTTGGATCTTCATTTAAGTACGAGATTTCAGTTAATGACAGATCAGGTCAGTTGTTATGGTATGAGATGTCACTAAATCCGGTAAAAGAAAAAGGTGTAATCAAGGGTATCTGCCTTAATGGACGTGATATTACGCCAGAAAAAAAAGCACGCGATGTGACAATCAATAACGAAAAACGCTATCGCGCACTTGTTGAAAATGGAAAAGATGCGATAGTTATATTTTCGGCAGAAATGAAGCCAATATACACCTCGCCCTCTCTTGCTAATATACTTGGCTATAGTGAAACAGAGGCCATGCAACTCGATCTTTTTCAGGTATTGCATCCCGATGATTTCGAAGTTGTAAAACAAAAACTGGATAAAGTATTTGCAAATCCGGGTAAGCCATTTAGTGTACATGCTATCCGCATATTGCATAAAAACGGAACCTGGCGGTATATTGATTGCACTACTTCGAATTTCCTTGATGATCCTGCTATTGCCGGAATAGTAGATAATTTTAATGATATTACAGATAAGGTGCTCAGGGATCAGGAAATAAAGAACAACAGAGAGCAACTGCAGAAGATTGTGGACAACTCTCTTGATGTAATCTGCACCCTCGATAAAAAAGGAAATTTTATTAATGTTAGTAAGTCAAGCATAAATATATGGGGTTATGAGCCTGAAGAATTGATTGGAACACAGTCGCTCGACCTGATTATTACTGATGACAGACCGACAACTCAGCAAATGACCCGGAGCATTATGAGGGCTGAGAGCGTGGCGGATTTTGAAAACAGGATTATCAGAAAGGACGGCAGAGTTCTTACTATGAACTGGTCGGCAAAATGGAATGCTGTTGAAAGTACATTTTTTGTAATTGCCCGGGACACAACAGCCAGAAAAAAACTGGAAATACAACTAGTCGAAGAAAAGAAAAGATATGCAGAATTGTTTCTGGCTGCCCCATCTTCCATCTGCATTCTCAGAGGAGAGCGGCTGGTTTATGAAATGGCCAATCCTTTATATCTCGAACTTACAGGTAAGTATGATATCATTGGAAAAACTGCGGAAGAAGTATTCCCTGAATTGGTTGATCAGGGATTTCTGGATCTGTTATATAATGTCTATCGTACAGGGATCCCATTCGCCGCCAATGAATTTCCGATCAGGTTGGAAATCAATGGGATATTTGTCGAACACTATATGAATTTTGTTTACCAGCCCTTTAAAAACAGTGAAGGTGTCGTAGATGGGATATTCTTTTTTGCCAATATGGTGACTGAGCAGGTAATGGCAAGGAAGCAGATCGAGCAAAAAGAAAAGCACTTCAGGGCATTGGTTGAAAATGCAGGTGATGTAATTTTATTGTTGGACAAAGATGGCAAGATATCCTACCTCAGCCCGGGTTTTGAAAAGTTGACCGGGTTTAGTTGTAGTGAGATGGAGGGGAACACACTACAGGCAATAGTTCATCCCGATAGTATTGAAGAAACTTCAGTGTTTTTCAAAAATCTAATTGATAACCCGGGAATACATTTTAAACGTTTAAATCGGTGGCTTTGCAAAAATGGGGATAGCGTTTGGGTTGAGGGTGTGATTGTAAATATGCTGGATGATGAAAACGTAAGAGGAGTAGTTGGTAATCTAAGGGATATTACTGAGCGAAAACTGGCTGATGAAAAACTGGTGAATGCCAACCGGCTATATGTATTTATTAGTAATATTAATCAGGCTATTGTTCATGCTGCCAATGAGCAAACCGTATTTGAAGATGCTTGTCAGATTGCTAATGATGTTGGTAATTTCAGCATGTGCTGGATCGGGTTATTTAGCGATAAAGTTGATACAATTGATCTTGTTGCCAGCAGTGGTATGTCCAAAGAATTGGATAGCTATTTTGCAGGACTTGTATATGAAGACGATGATCCTCAGTACCATGTACTTAAGACAGGCTCATATTATCTTTGCAATGATATTCCCCGTTACTTCAAACCAGATAAATGGAATTCCCTTATTGAAAAGCACAAACTCAATTCTTTGATGGTGCTGCCTGTCAGGAAGTATGGTGCAATAATCGGCACTATCAATCTATACTCCACGGTACTGAATTTATTTGACAAGGAAGAAATAGCGCTTCTGAATGAGGTGGCCAATGATATTTCTTTTGCTCTGGATATTTTCGAAAATGACAAGTATAGAAAATTAATGGAGAAAAAAGTGGCTCACAGTGAGCTGCATCTTAAACAGGCTCAGGCTATTGCACATTTTGGTAGCTGGGAGCGCAATTTAATTACCGATGTAGTGGTTTGGTCTGAAGAAACCTGCAAAATTCATGGTGTCGATTTTCAACAGAATATACTTACGTTTAATGACTGGATTTCCTTTATTCATCCCGATGATGTTGATACGGTTTTAATGATGATTAAGGAAAGTGATGCTTCATTAATATCAGGCACTTTTCAGCACCGTATTATAAGACCTGATGGAACTATAAGGCATCTGCAGTCGCATTTCCATTTCGAACTCAGTAAGGACGATACTCCATTGGGTGTATACGGCGTGGCGCGTGATATTACCGAAACCCGGTTGGCCGAATTGGCGCTTGCTCAATCCGAAGCCAATCTCCGCCTTATTATGGATCTTCTGCCGCAGGCAATTTTCGCAAAAAACGTTGCCGGCAAATTTGTTTTCATGAACAAAAATTTCGCTTCACTATTCGGATATGTTCCGGGGGAATTGATTGGAAAATCTCCCTTAGATATAAAGCAGCTTCAGGCAGAAGTTGATGAATTTATTTCAGAGGATAACGAGGTATTACTCACTGGTGAAACTAAGATCATTCAAGAACAGCCTATTACCGATTTTAATGGCAGATCTCGTTTATTCCATACTATTAAAGTCCCCTTTACTATTCCTGGCATCAATGAGAAAGCCATCCTTGGCATTACCAATGATATCACTGAACAAAAGCAGGCTGAACAGGAACGTGCTAAAATGATTGCCGATATTATTCAGCGTAATAAAGATTTGGAGCAATTCTCCTACATAGTATCTCATAATATGCGGGCGCCATTGGCCAATATTTTAGGTCTTGCCGAAGTAATGGAAATTTCAGGAATCGACCGTCCCGAGGAAAAAGAACTTATGGATGGAATGCGGGTATCGGTAAGAAGGCTCGATGATGTAATTAAAGACCTTAATTTCATTCTGCAGGTCAAGCATACCGAGAGCAAAAAAAAGGAGATCATAAATCTGCCGGATCTTATAGACGAAATCAAGCTGAGTATCAATAACCTTATCAGGCTGGATGGCGTAGAGATAAATAGTGATTTTACTCAGGTTGATAAACTGCATACCTTTAAGACCTATATCTACAGCATTTTCTTTAACCTTATTTCAAACAGTATCAAATACCGGCGTCCTGATATGAACCCTGTAATTAATATCAGGAGCTACTTAATCAACGATAAGATCCGGATTGTTTTTAAAGATAATGGACTGGGTATGGATCTTGTAAAAAACAGCGCTTATATATTCGGATTATACAAGCGGTTTCATAATCATGTTGAGGGTAAGGGTCTTGGTCTTTACATGGTAAAATCGCAGGTTGAAGCGCTGGGAGGATCAATTAGTGTCGAGAGCAAAGTAAATGAAGGTATCCAATTTACTTTGGAGTTTGAAAGAGATTAACTTAAAACTATTTGCACATGGCAGAAAAATTATTGCCCGATTTCATTGTTATTGATGACGACATCATTAATAACATGATTTGCAAAAAAATTATTCAGCTCACTTTGAGCGGGGTGACTATTAACACCTTTGAGGATCCTTCTGACGGGCTCAGGTATTTGCAAACAAATTATGCCACCGGCCAGGCTAATAACGTAATTTTATTTCTCGACATCAATATGCCGGCCATCAGCGGTTGGGACGTACTCGACAGGTTGAAAGATTTCCCACCCCTGTTTTTTGAACGCATCCAGATATTCCTGATTTCGCCGCTTATTAATGAAATGGAAAATGAAAAGGCACTGAATAATAAAATGATTAAAGGTTATGTACCTAAACCATTATCCAGGCACAAACTTCAGGCCATTATTGATGAGTATTTTAAAACGTAACCTGCCAATATTTAAGTAGAATTATTCTTTTTTCACGGTCTTAAGGCATTGCACATAATGCATGATTGCATTGGCGCTGTCGGCTGCTACTGGTTGTTCGTATCCGGCAAGTGCGAATTTGGTAATCTTCTTTGTTGAAAAATCTTTGGATGTTGTTTCATTTAGCGGGTAATAAACATACCTGATCGCATTGATACGGTCGTTTGTAAAGTCATGTCCTACCTTTATGGTGTCATCAACAAGTTTCGATTTGTCCTCAAATTCTACTACTATTCTGGTTTCCTCTTTTTCTATCTGCCCTGAATCAGTCTTTTTATAAATAGTTTCCAACTCGCTTGTTATCTGAAAAATGACAAAGAAATTATCAGTAGCAAAATCGGGATCGGTACCAAAGCTTCTTGTAACCCTTACTGATGGCGGCTCTGCTTCATTATAAGGGGATGAATAGTCGAAAATCGTCCTGCTGGGCGATACTTCCTTTTTAATAAGGCTGCAAAAATCCTGTGCATCTGTTACATGAAAACAGGTCATCAACAAAAAAAGAAAAAATATCCTCATAACGTTTGATTTATGCATTGAACCTTACTGCAGCAATAAATATACAACAATAAATTATTTTCCATAGGCTAATCTGGAATCAGTCGGTAATTTAGTCTGTTGAGGCAGTAGGTGTTATTTTGGTTGCGCATATATGATAGTTGATATTTCGGTATCTCCTGGTTGGCATATAGCATGGGTAAAACGCTGATTTTTCCGTATATTACCACTCTCCTTGCATAGCATAGTTTTTGGAGGTCGATACCCCTGCCATATTCACCCCAAACCTTATTCCCGCATTATGCCCCTTATGGCTGTCCCACGACTGCACAAAATCTACACGCAGAAACCGGGCTATCTTATACCCGATATTATCCAGCCCCACAAATGCCTCGCAATAATAATCGGTACTGCTGGCATAAAACGCATTACCTCCAAACAGCAGATACCACCTTGCCTGCCTTAGCAAGGGTAGCTTATTGCTCAGCAGGCCCTTTAAGTGGTATTCCAGGTGGGCCTCACCATATATCTGTTCTTTGTTGCTGAACTCATAGTATTGTGCAAATTGGTATCCCTCCAGGTAGGTAGCCGCATAGCCTATACCCCTGTTGCCCGTAATATGCATCAGGTCGGGTATCGATACATAATTGCTGTTTAGGAAACCACCTGTAGCGAAATGATATTTCATAATGCCCAGCAATTTCATATTTATATCGTCCTTTACCGAGAAGCGCCATTTGTCGAAATCAGAAACGCTGTTCACTATATCAGGTAGTCCTTTCTGGTAGCTTACCGTAAACCTGGGCCATGCACTGCCATTGGCCATTTTATAATCCGGGAACTGCGTATAGGTAAATCCCGGCTTGTAGGATATGGCAGCAGTTGCAATGGCTGCGTCATGTTGCTGCCATGCAGTAGCGTTGCTTAGCGCGTAAGGTGGGGTGTTTGTTTTGTAATCGCCCAGGTCACCCTTAAAGAAGGAATAGGTCGATGTGTTCTGCATGGGTAGCCTTTGCTGGTAAGAGCCCTTCACATACCAGTTTAGACCTGTACCGTAATTCCTGGCCACATATACAGTACCATCCCAGCGTTCATATAGTTTCAGGTCATTTATTCTGTAAAACAGCGCGGCATAAGTATTGAACCAGGGAAGTACCGGATTGTCGGGATTATACTGAAATGCATACTTGCCTCCTTCTATGCCCACGGTCCAGGCCCTGTTCAGGAAGGTACGGTCTCTTTGTGTGTAGTACAGCCGCGCTATAGCATCCAGGTGTGTATTGCTGAAACCATACCTGATTGCCGTTTCTCCTGTAAGCGACTTACCTGAATCTATATCATGTCTCCAGGTTATTTTGGGTGCCACATTAAAGCCCTCTACTGTATTAAAGTTCACTATGTTATCAGTGCCCAGTCCCAGCAGCACTGAGTTGGTACTATAAATGTTCTTTTTCTTTTTGCCGGTAAAGGTATATCCGGTAAGCAACACACTCAGGGGTTTCACCCTGTTTCCCCGTCTCCGCATCGAGTCTACAAACTCCGGGCTAATAATGCGTAGCCTCAGGCTGTCTTTCGACACAAAATCCTTCGATTCGTCTTTTTCCAGTGGTATAGGCCGGTTCTCTTTCCAGTAAGAGGTATCCTTCTTATTCGCCATCTTGTCATAAGAGCTGATTACCTTGCCTGCAAATATAGAATCCGGAATAGGGGCATTTACTTTCTGGTTATTATATACAGTCACTCCGCTGGCCGTCACATCAAATCCCAGCAGGTTAACCGTAAAATAGAGCACCTGGCTCTTGATCACCCATGTATCATTTTGTACTGGCAGAAATAACTGGTCTACCTTCAGGGTATCCACCATATCCATGCCGTTCTGCTTGGCCAGCATCATGTTCAGGCTATGTATTGCCCACTCTTTGTCAGCAATATATATAGTGCCGTTGAAGCAAGGTTCATAAGCTCTTTTGGCGCTTACACTTATCTTGTATATGGTGTGCCCCTGCTCTTCAAACTGGCCCAGGAATTTGTATTTATAATAAAACAGGGCATTATCGCTCACCGGCGATATAAAGCCTCTCGATTCATTGCCAAAAACGTTCACGTTATTATCGTAAAAAGTGATCACACTGGGAAATTGCGAAAAGCCCAATCCCCCGGGGTTCCCGCTTTGGTGCACCGAATGAATTACCGTGCGGCGCTTATTGTGCTGAGCATAATAGCTGGCATCCTCCTCAGTAAGAAACAGCACGCCCTTACCCACACTGTCCACAATGTCTGTTTCATCGGTTACTTTCTTGCCCATAAAAGTCTTGGGCATTTTTCTCGAGCGTATGCCCCCCTTCAGGTAAATATCGGTCTGGAAAGACTGCACCTGGTCCAGGTGAAACTGCCTGCGCTTTATGGCATTCCTTATAATGTCGTATGCAGGGTCTTCTGTATTGGCATGTATCACTACTTCTTTCATCTCCAGCCCATGCTCCTTCAGCACAAAATTATGCTCTATGGTTTCATTTCCGGTCAGCGAGAGGTTGTAGGAGGTTTGTTTGTAGCCTATGTACTGGCATATTACTTTATACAGTCCGGGAGCTATGGTCAATTCATAATCTCCGTTCCCGTTGGCATTTACGCCTATGGTGGTTCCTTCTATAAAGATGGTAGCAAATGGCAACTTCTCTCCCTTATCATCCGTCACTCTTCCTTTCAGCATACCGGCCTTAACCATGCCGGGAAGCAGGATGAGTAGCAGAAATATTATGCGGCTTAAGAGATTCATAGTTCACGGCGCTTGGTCACAATACAAAATGAATACCGAAAGTAAGTAACAAAAATGTTTTTTTTGAAGCTCACAAGCTTCCGTCCTGGTAATAGGGTAGAGCGATATGAACTGCAGTTATAGCTCCTTCCATTATTTCTTACTGAAAAGACCATTGAGCTGCGCGTCTATTTTGCCCACCACAATGGCAAGATCTTCCTCTTTATCGGCAAAGTTGCAGTTGTCTACATCTATTATCAGCAGCGGACCGTCTTTGTAGTTATCTATCCACTTATTGTAAAATCCGTTCAGCCTTTTCAGATAGTCGAGCCTTATGTTTTCTTCATACTCGCGGCCGCGTTTCTGTATCTGGTCTACCAGCGCGGGTATCGAGGCCCGAAGATAAATAAGCAGATCGGGCGGCTGAATCAGTGTTTTAAGATTCTGAAAAAAGGAAGTGTAATTTTCGAAATCCCGCTTTGTCATCAGACCCATATCAAACAGGTTGGGAGCAAAAATATAGGCATCTTCATAAATGGTACGGTCCTGGATAACGGTTTCCTTACCACCCCTTATCTCGATCAGGTTCTTGATACGGTTATTCAAAAAGTAGATCTGCAGGTTAAACGACCAGCGGGGCATATCCTCATAAAAATCCACGAGATACGGATTGTGGTCCACATCCTCGAAATGTGGTTGCCACTTGAATTGTTTGGCCAGCAGGGCGGTAAGTGTAGTTTTACCCGAACCTATGTTCCCGGCAACAGCTATATGTTTGGTTATATTTTTTGGCGGCATCTTATTATGTATATATCCTGCAAAATTGTGCAGGCGAAAAAAAGGATAGAGTGCAGCAGTACAAGCTACTGGCAGGAAAGTTAAATATTAATCGCTGAAAAAATAAATTGTTTTAGCAAATAAGTGACGTTGATAAAATAAAGTACACCATATTGCGAAGTTATATTTCTTTTATTAACTGCCATAGCTTTAGCGAAGGCATGTTATACGAGGCATGCCCGCAAGGGCACGAGCGCAGCTCTATCTGCGACCCGAAAGCTTTCGGGATAAATACTTTACAACGAAGTAGAAAGGGAAAAGAACCTCTATAAGTACAAGTTATTCTTGCACATGCGCTATCCTTGGCCATATGATAAAAAATCGGTAAATTTGAACATAAACTAATCTTATGGGTCATAAATTAGATAGTCAGTTGCATGAAGTGCTTGATAAGTTGAATGAGGTACAGAAACAGCAGGTACTTGAGTATGCAGCCAATTTTTTGGAGGATGCTCCTGAATTTGATAAATGGAACGACAAAAGTTTCGTTGCCGAAATGGAGAGCCGATATAATTATTATAAATCAGGTGGGAAAATGGTATCTGCTGAAGAAGTGGATATGCAGGTAAAAGAATTGTTCAGGAATGCTAAAAACAAGTAATGTATAGTTGCATTTTCGAACAAAGGGCTGTTTCAGAATATAAAAAAGCATTGCTCTGGTATCTGGAAAGAAGCATCAGTGCTGCTGAAGATTTCGAAATAATTTTAATGGATAAATTGAAGACCATTTGCAAAAATCCTGAAATGTACACTTCTTTAAGTAAAAAATTCAGGGAAACCAGTTTAAAAACATACCCTTATTCTATTATCTATTTTGTAGAAGAGGAAATTAAAACGGTGGTAGTTATTTCTGTTTTTCATCACAAACGAAATCCGGGATTGAAGTATAAGAGATAAAGCAATCTATAAAAAGTAATTACCGTTTTCAGACCTATATTCATCAACCTAACGGGAAATTCCAGATACCCAATACCAAATTCCGTTTTTCTGAATAATCGGACCTTAATTGATTGAAATTTTTTTAAATTTGGTAATTCAGTTTCACAATATTTCCTTATCTTCGCCGCTCGAAAAAACTATTTATTTAAAAATTTTGATGCAAATGTCTCATTTTACAGCTGAAAAGAAGGCGAATATTTTTAAGAATTTTGGTGGAGATGCTACCAACACAGGTTCAATAGAAGCACAGATCGCAATGCTCACAGAGCGTATTAATCATATCTCTGGACACCTGAAACAAAATAAGAAAGACTTCTCAACCAACCGTGGACTTATGTCAATGGTAGGTCGCAGGAAACGCTTACTTACTTATCTGAGCCATAACAACCTCGAATCGTATCGTGGGTTGCTCGAAAAGCTTGGTTTACGCAAATAAGCCGAAACATTTTAGCCATTCCCAACTGTTTCGGTTGGGAATTGTTTTTTTTGTTAGTCTAATGCCAAAAGTAGAAAGTCAAAAGTTGTGTTGTATACACTGGTACTTTCCATCCTTTTCTGCCTAAGATTTATCAAAAGAGATATGGTTAGAGCTTAAACTTTCTACTTTAGACTATGTACTAACTACTATGTGCTAACTACTATCTACTTTAAACTGAATACCAATTTAACCGATGACTAAACTTAATGATGTATGATTCCAAATCCGATTTCCGTTTCGCTTAAATATGGCGATCAGGAACTTTCGATAGAGACGGGCAAGATGGCCCGCCAGGCCGATGGCGCTGTAGTAGTGCGCATGGGCAATTGCATGGTACTGGCAACAGTAGTTGCAACAAAAGAGCCTAAAGCAGGCCAGTCTTTCTTCCCGCTTTCTGTTGACTACCAGGAAAAATTTGCTTCAGCAGGCCGTATTCCCGGCTCTTTTTTCAAACGCGAAGCAAGACTTAATGATTACGAAATACTTACCTCACGCCTTATAGACCGCGCATTGCGCCCGCTGTTCCCGGATGATTATCTGTGCGAAGTGCAGGTGCTGGTAACGCTGATATCCAGCGATGCGGAAATAATGCCCGATTCACTGGCATGCCTTGCTGCATCTGCTGCTCTGGCGGTATCCGACATTCCGATCCAGGAAGTAATATCCGAAGTGCGTATTGGCCGTATCAATGGCGAATATATAGTTAATCCTACCCGCACCCAGCTTAAAGATGCCGACCTCAACATAATTGTTGCTGCTACCGAGCACAATATTATGATGGTGGAAGGCGAAGGCAAGGAGTGTGATGAGGCCGGCCTCATCAAAGCAATTGAAGTAGCGCATGCTGCTATTAAAATTCAGGTGAAACTGCAACATGACCTGCGCGAAAAAGCAGGCGTTACCAGCAAGCGTGAATATACCAAACCTTATACCAACGCCGAACTTGAAGCTAAGATCGAAGCATTTGGTAAGGATGCAATCTACAAGATAGCAAAAGGTGCGCTTGGCAAGCATGAGCGCAGCGATGCTTTCAAGAAAGTAAGGGAAGAATATAAGGCCACTTTTGCCGAAGGCGAACTGAAGGCCGAAGATGCCGCATTATTAGGCACTTACTTCCACGACCTGGAAAAGAAAGTGATCCGTGATATGATGCTGGATGAAAAGGTACGCCTTGATGGTCGTGGCCTTGAAGTAGTGCGTCCGCTGACGATGGAAACAGAAATTCTTCCATCTCCACACGGTTCTTCACTATTCACTCGTGGCGAAACGCAGTCGCTTACTACAGTAACTTTGGGTACTGTGGATGATGAATTGCTGCTGGAATCTGCTGCAACTTCTGATTACATCAAGTTCTTTTTGCATTACAATTTCCCGCCATTCTCTACTGGCGAGGTGAAAATGATGCGTGGCCAGAGCCGCCGCGAGGTAGGACATGGCAATCTTGCGCTGCGCTCGCTGCGCCAGATGATGCCGGTTGATTATCCTTATACCGTTCGTGTTGTATCTGATATTCTGGAGAGCAACGGATCTTCATCAATGGCTACTGTTTGCGCGGGTTCGCTGGCGCTTATGGATGCAGGTGTACCAATGCCTAAGCACGTGAGTGGTGTGGCTATGGGCCTTATTGCAAAGGGTGGCAAATTTGCTGTGCTTACCGACATCCTTGGTGATGAAGATCACCTGGGTGATATGGACTTTAAAGTAACCGGTACACGCGATGGTATCTGTGGCATACAGATGGATATCAAGTGCGACGGACTGAGCATGGAGATCATGATGCAGGCTCTTGAGCAGGCTAAGCGCGGCAGGATGCACATTCTGGATGCCATGTATACATGCATACCTGGTGCAAGGCCAGACCTGAAGCCACATGCGCCAAGGATTGAACAACTGAACATTGACCGTGAATTTATAGGCGCTGTGATAGGCCCTGGCGGTAAAATTATACAGGAAATACAGCGCGAAACCGGCGCCAAGATCAATATTGAAGAAGTTGGACAGGAGGGTGTTATTAAAATATTCTCGGCCAACAAAGAAAGTATTGACAAGGCATTGGCATGGATTCGCAGCATAGTAGCTATTCCTGAAATAGGCGCTACCTACGAAGGAACTGTGAAGAGCATTATGCCTTTCGGTGCATTTGTAGAGTTTATGCCGGGCAAGCAGGGCTTGCTGCACATCTCTGAAGTAAGCTGGAAACGTCTTGATACACTGGATGGTGTTTTGAAGGAAGGCGATAAGGTTAAGATTCAGTTGGTGGGCACAGATCCTAAAACCGGCAAGTTACGCCTCAGCCGCAAAGTGCTGATGCCTAAGCCCGATGGTTATGTAGAGCCTGCTCCACGTGAGCGCCGCGAAGGTGGCGACGATCGCAGAGGCGGAGATGATCGCAGAGGTGGTGGCGACCGTGGCGGCAACCGTGGCGGTAACGACCGCAGAGGTGGCAACGACCGTGGCCCGCGCGATGGCGGACATAAAGGCCCTCGTGATGGTGGCGCGCCACAGCACAAGGAGCATAATAATGATGAGAAGCCAAATGTAATTCATACTGCGCCTCAGGTTGATGCAAGTGATGAAGCAGATATGGCTTTATAAGTGCGGAGAAAGAGAGCGGAGAGCGTTTTCTGTTTGATAAAGTATTAAGTAAAACAGCCCATCTGAAAAGGTAGGCTGTTTTGATTTTATAGGTTAACCCGGATATTCATTTATGTATCCGTGCAGTACCAGGTCGTTTCTGTCTTTTATGAAAATGGATTTCCCTTCTTTAATCAGGTAGATCTTGCTGCTTACATCCAGCAGATGCCGGTACAAATGGTCGGTGATGATGATGCCCTTTTTCTCTTTTTGTTTCAGCAGTATAGTTTTTAACTGCTCAACATGCAAGGGCATAATGTGTGTAAAAGGCTCGTCCAAAAAAGTAAAGCGGGTTTCGGCGAGCAACAATATCAATACCGAAAATAAACGTTCGGTTCCGCCTGATAGCTCAGTTGCTTTTTTATTTGCGGCAGCTTCAAGCTCAGGGAAATAGTCACAGATTTCATCCATGTTTACCCTGAATTGTGCCGCTATTTTATTCAAGGCAAGTCCGTGGGGCAGGAAAGGTCTCTGCGGTAAATAGTTCACTAAATCATTTATGGAATAGGGCTGTTTGATTTTTATTCCATTCAGGAAAACGTCACACTCCTGTGCTGTTCTGGTTCCAAAAACAGACTGCAGCATAGTGGATTTACCGGCGCCATTCCGGCCCAAAATACCGGTAATGTATCCTTTTTCAGACCGTATTGTGCCTCCTGTTAGTATGTCTTTCCCGCCAATGGATAAGAATACATTTTCGGCCACTAAAGTATCCGGAACTATATAATGAGGTGTGTTATCCATAATCCGGTTGCAAATAGAAAAAGATCAATTGTCAGGAATGAAAGCAGCAAAGTGGTTTTGGCGACATGAAGATTGTAATAGTAGTATAGCTTACCGGAATGAAATGCTAAAATGAAATACCAGATTACAAATTCAGAAGCAAGCTTGCCTGCGATGGTTGCAAACAAGCTGCCATCAATTCGTGAATAAGCATAGCAACCCAATAGCGTAATTGCAACTGGTGCCACGCAATAGTATTTATAAAAGGAAACAGCGGACTGTAGCTTTAACAGACTTTGATTATGATTGTTCAAAGGGGCGTTTACTTTTATCACAGTGCTGGTAAAAAAAATTGTTGGTGTAATTCAGTTGAAAATATAACGATGAAACTTATGAAATATTATATAAGGAACGTTGGAAATATGGTTTAACTACGATTAATTTATTGGAGGTGCTCAGATCAAGGTGTAGCAGGCTTACTCATTTTCATAAAACCGGAGCAGCGTGGTGCAATAATGCTCAAGGTTGAAATCTGTAGTTGATTTCAATGCGTTGTCCGATAGCTGCTCATAGTCTTGCGTGCCTAAGTCTCTTACAAGTTCTATTTTATTCCTGAAGTCTTGCGGTGTTTTGCAGAAATAACCGTTCTGTCCATCCTGCAAAAAGTAGTTGTGTTCACCCACCGGGCTGGCCAATGCGGGAACACCGCAGCAAAAATACTGCTTGAGTTTAAAGGCCGATTTTGCCCTGTTGAATTCATTATCAATTAGCGGGGCAATACCTATATCAAATTGTCTGACCCTGCTGTAAATGTCACTTTCATCGTGCCAGTCAAGATGGGCAGGCATATCGATGATAACATTTTTATGCGCTAAAAAGAAGTCGCTGATCTCCTGCCTGTGCTCCTCATGATTTACCCCAAGCAATACCAGCTTTATGTCAAAATCAAGATTTACCAAAGCAGGGAATAACAATTGCTGCAGATTTTCCCTGTGGCCACTGTAGTAGCCTATCCAGCCAATGGTGAAGGTTGTGTTGCGGGCAGCTTTAATGTGCAGGTGAGTGTTGATGGGAGAAGTAAGTAACAGCGTATTTGAATTGAATGCGCTGGCATATTCTGCAAGGCTGTGACTACCTGCCGAACAGGCAGCGCAATTTTTCATGAAGTACTTTATCTGTGCTGATGGAAACCGAAGGTAGTCGGCATCGTCAATATCATAAAGAGTATGCTGCTTGCGGAAGAGGAGCAATACTTTGAGCGCAAGGCTGTAGATGCGGCTTGTATGTAGCTTCTGCAAAACTATAACTGATCCCGGCTTACGGAAAAGCAATGCGGAAAAATATACCCGGCAAAAATGGAATATGCTTTTGATGTTGTAACCAGGAAAAACAATATCGTAACTGATGCTGTGTTCCTGTTCCAGTTTTCGCAGGGGGTATACAGCCCGGTACCTTACACTGGGTTCGGATGGGCCATAGTAACAAAACCAATAAATGTGCTTTACCTGCATTGCTCAATAAATGTAGGTGAAATGCCGATAAGCACAAAGGAGTATTACTATCTGTAAATCAATAACCCATCCTGATCATAATGCCCGCCGTTCGACCGGCTGACGATTTCCCTGATAACTGTATCCAGTTTTTCAGCAGAAAATTTGATGCCAGCTATTATCTCATGAATCTCCTCTGGTGAATTTTGCTCATCGAACAATTGACACAGTCCAAGAATAGTAGTGAGCGGCCCCCTGATATTGTGAGAATGGATCCAGGCTATTGCTTCAAGCTGTTTGTTTCTGGCTTCAAGCTGCGTAAGATTTGTTATCTCATTAGTTATATCATGAACCACAGCAAATGCGCCTGCAGGGATGCCATTGGCATCAACTTCTATCTGGCGGTAACTCAGCAGGTTTCTTACCGAGCCATCTTTTCTGATAATGCGATAATAGAAATTATTATTATGCGACGATTCATCTGATTCAAGTATTGTATCGATTATGCGCTGTTTATCTTCGGGATGGATAAATGATACCCAATGATCCCATGATTGGATATTATCTTCAGTGGGAATACCAAATATGCGGCAAAATTGTGGAGACCAAACGCCTAGCCTGGTTTTGAAATCCACTTCATAGCCACCAAAATTGGCCAGCTCCTGGGCGCGGGTCAGCATAATTTCGTTATGACTCAATTTCTCAGTCAGTTCGGCTTTTCCTGCTTCATTCTCAAAAGAGTCAAGAGCAAAAGAAATATTGGCTGCGGCCTCTTCCAGCAATTTGATTTCTTCTTTGTCAAAATAATTTACCTCGGAAGCATATAATGTAATGGCCCCGATAATTTTTCCTGATTTGGCTATTGGAGCTGCTATGGA
Organism: uncultured Bacteroidota bacterium; assembly: GCA_903903635.1. Lineage (GTDB taxonomy): Bacteria > Bacteroidota > Bacteroidia > Chitinophagales > Chitinophagaceae > Nemorincola. Next base: position 23,426 of record CAIUZK010000006.1, on the reverse strand, counting down.
AGATTTGAAACCAAAAGATAACGCTCTGGCACGCCAGTGGGCAAAAACTTGTTCATGCTCTATGTCATTGCACACTATACATCTGTTTTTCCTAATGGCAGTGCCGGTAGGTCCGCGTCCCTCAAGTAGAGTCCCATTAATGCTGACATTTAATCCAACAAGGTAATTGCAATTATCTCCATGGCATTCAACAGGAATAAGTTTTTCTGATTGATCATCTATAAGTCCTACCCACGCCATTTTGAATTTTCCGATCTTAGTTGCAACACGGCATATTTCATGAAACAGTCTGGCTTCTTCATGGCAATGTACAATGGTATGATTGATAGCGCTGGTGAAAGCGAAAAGCCTGTTTACATTGATAAGTTTTTCATCTGCCAGTTTCTTGTCGGTAACATCCCTGAAATTGTTGACAATGCCTTGTATTGCAGGGTCATGAATCATGTTGGTAACAGTGGCATCCATCCAGCGCCATGAGCCATCTTTATGTTTCATTCTGCTGGTATGTCCCTGGAGCGGCATACCTGGGTTCTTCATTGCATATTCGATAACAGTAACTGCCTGCATAATATCATCAGGATACATCAGTGTGAAAATATCCAGTTGTGAAATTTCTTCTAATGAATAGCCTAGAACATTGCTTATGGATGGGGCTATATACAGGGTTTTTCCTTCAGGAGATAAGATGCCAACACCTTCCATGCTGTGCTCAATAAGCGAACGGAACCTATGCTCGCTGGCCCTGATTTTCTGATCTGCCAGAGTCATTTCGGTAATATCCTGAACAACTGAATAAATACCGAATGGCTGGCCATCATGGTCGCGTTCGATAACTCTGAAAGTCTGCACATTGCGAATGTCTCCGGTCGGCCGGATTATTCTGTGTTTGAAGATCACATTTTTTAATTCGGCATCTGCTTTATGGATCGTCTGTTTAACGTGCTCGAGGTCTTCAGGGTGAATAATGGAGATCCATTTTCTGAATGTCTGCTTTTGTTGCTTTGGATCAAATCCGTATATACGGCATAATTGATCAGACCAGATTACTTCTCCGCTTGCATAACTAAATTCAGCAGATCCGTAATTAGCAATCTCCTGAGCCTGTACCAGCCGGTAATTCTGGTATTCAATTGCCTCTTCTGCCAATTTCTTTTCAGTGATATCGCGGAAATTGTTGATGATACCATTAATGGCCGGGTCATGAAGCATATTAGTGACAATTGAATCAATCCAGCGCCAGGTGCCATCTTTATGCAACCTGCGGCCCGGGAAGCCATGTATCGGCTTCCCGGGATTTGCCAATACCGCTTCAAACGATTTTAGCGTTTCATCAATGTCATCAGGATGGACAATGTCGACTAGTCTTTTTGCCATGAATTCTTCAACTGTATATCCCAGCACATTAGTTACTGAAGCAGAAGCATATTGAGCCTTGCCATCAACAGATAAAATAATTACTCCTCCCGCGCTATGCTCAATAAGTGACATGAGTCTGTGCTCGCTGTTTCTGATCTTTTCTTCAGCCTGCCACATTTCTGTAACATCCTGCAGCGCACCCACAAGCTTTTCTGGCTTGCCAGGTTCACTCATTTCAAAATGTGCCAAAACATGAACATACCTGACAGTGCCATCTTTACGGATTAACCGATGGGAGAAATCAGAAAAGCCATCGGGCAATTGTCTTGCTTCAGCTATCGACCGTCTCACTAAAATCAGATCATCAGGATGAACATAGGTTAGAATGTTATCAAACGGGAAGGAGTTTTCTTCAGGTGGCAACCCATATATCCTGCGTGCCTCCTCCGACATATTGATAAGCAGTGTTTCCAGATCCACTTCCCAGCTACCCACATGTGCCATTTCCTGGGCCTGTTTCATACGGTATTCACTAGTCTTCAGTTTATCTTCAGCCAGCTTTGTTTCAGTAATATCCCGGATGTTATTTACAATGCCCTCTATTGCAGGGTCATGCAGCAGATTGGTTACCACGGTATCCACCCACCGCCATGTACCATCCTTATGCCTTCTACGGCCCGGTTTACCCTGGATAGGTTTCCCGGGGTTGGCCAGCACAAGCTCATGGGTTTTTAGCATGTTGGCAATATCATCAGGATGTATCATCTCCTGAATATCCATGGTTATAAATTCTTCGGCTGTGTAGCCAATAATATTCTTAATAGACGGGGAAACGTAAACCGGTTTTCTGTCTGCCGACAATATAATAACTCCACCTGAACTGTTTTCGATAAGTGAGCGGAAGCGGTGTTCGCTGGCCCTGATTTTTTCTTCAGCAGATTTAATTTGTGTAACATCCTGCGTAGCGCCATAAATGAAGATAGGCTCACCTGATTCATTGAGCTCAAATTGAGCCAGCGTATGGACATGCTTTATTAAACCATCTTTCCTTAATATGCGGTAAAAAAAACTGGCATCTTTTTTTGTCTCAATAAATTGTGAAATAGAATACAATACGCTATCCAGATCTTCAGAATGAATATAGGTTAGCCAGTCATCATAGTGAATAGTCGTTATTATTTCCGGATGTCCATAAATTCTTGATGTTTCTTCAGAAAAAGAAATAATACGTGTAATGGGATCCATTTCCCAGTTGCCGATGCCGGCAATCACCTGAGCTTGTTTTAATCTCTTTTCGCTGTGTTTTTGGTTTTCTTCAGCATTCTTTCTTTCAGTTACATCCCTGAAATTTTCAACTATACCATTTATAGCAGGGTCTGCCAGCAAATTGGTTTTTACACCCTGCGTCCATCTCCACGAGCCATCTATATGCCTTATCTTAACTGGTACCCCTTGTATAGGAACACCCGGATTGGCGATAGACTCCTTGAAGCTATTATAAAAGATATCTGCATGGTCAGGATGGAATAGATCAAATAGATTTAATTCTACAGTATTTTCCATGGTATAACCCAATAGTTTTTCTACAGAGGAGGATAAGTACAACGGTTTACCTTCAATGGAAAAAATGGCTATGCCATCCTTATTGCTTTCTATAAGCGATTGAAATTTTCTTTCATCCGCTTCCTTTTTTTGTGCTGTCAGTTTCTTTTCAGTTACATCGTGGGCATGGCAGGCAGCCCCAATAATAACCTTATCCTGAAAAATTGGTGCAAATGTGATTTCCAACCAATGCTCACTTGGTTGGGGAAAGTAAACTTCTACTGTAAGTGAATTTCCTGAAAATGTCCGGTCGTAATAGCCTTTGAATATATCAATCTGCTCTTTACCATATTTTTCATTCAACACCAGGTCGCCTTTTTTATGTCTGGTCCCTGATAATTTGAGATTCAGATCATGGTAGGCGGTGTTGGCGGTGAGCAGCCTATACTCTAGGTCTACACTCCATAGCGCATCTTTCAGATTGTTGATCAACGCTTCAATATTGCTTTGATCAAATTCCGCCTTATTTTTCTGATTGGTGATATCGCGCAATATCTTTGTGAACCCTATCAGCCTTTTCTCCTCATCGAAAATTGCGGTGATTACCACATCTGCCCAAAAAAAAGTGCCATCTTTCCGAACCCGCCAACCGTTATAACATACCTTGCCGGAATTAACTGCATCCGCCATTAATTTTTCCGGTACCAGATTAATTCTGTCTTCATCTGAAAAAAGTAACCGGAAATTACTGCCTATAACCTCTTCTGAGGTGAACCCCTCAATTATTTCAGCCCCTTTATTCCAATTTTTAATATTGCCTTTATTATCGAGAAGCAGGATGGCATATTCATCAACATTATCTACTGCAGACTGGCTTTGCATTATTTTACTGATATCAGCCATGGTAACATTGTTTTCTAAATAATCGAAAATACGAATAAATAAAAATATTAAAATTGTTTTATCTAAAAACAGCAAATATATTAGCTTGCAAATTCAAACTCAATGATAATGATTAGGAATAAATATGATTGCTGTCATATGGCGTAAGAGTCTATGAAACAGAATTTTGGCATTAGAATTTCATAAATAATTTCTGAAAAGGTAATGAATTCGTATTTTCACCCAAATTTTGAGCTCACGGATGAAATTATCTATTGTAATACCTGCATATAATGAAGGGCCAACCATACATCATATTCTTAATAAGATAAAAGCGGTGCAGCTTATATCCGGTATGTTTAAGGAAATCATTATAGTTAATGATTGCTCAAAAGATAATACCGAAGAGTCTATTAAAGCATACCAGTCAGCAAATCCTGATGTGGAGATCAGCTACTACAAGCATGAGGTAAATATGGGTAAGGGCGCGGCGCTGCATACCGGGATACAAAAAGCGACCGGCGACATTGTGATTATTCAGGATGCGGATCTGGAATACAACCCCGAAGAGTATAATGTACTGTTACAACCCATTCTGGATGGCTTTGCCGATGTGGTATATGGCTCCAGGTTCATGGGGGGTAACCCGCACCGCATCTTGTTTTTCTGGCATTCTATTGGCAACCGCTGGCTGACCACAGCATCCAATATGCTTACCAACCTTAATCTCACCGACATGGAAACCTGTTACAAGGTATTCAAACGGGAAATCATACAGGGCCTGAAATTGGAAGAGAAGCGTTTTGGTTTTGAACCTGAAGTTACCGCCAAAATTTCACGAGTACCAAAGATCCGGATTTATGAGGTGGGCATATCCTATTATGGCCGCACCTATGAAGAGGGAAAGAAAATAGGGATGAAGGATGCTTTCAGGGCGCTTTATTGCATTGTGAAGTACAATGTTTTCAAGAAATAATCACTTGGCAACCAGGTTCCTGTTCTGATATTCAGTATACATATTTGTTAATTCCTGAAAATAAGAGGGTATTATCTTTTCATCCCCGAAAAGTACTGTATTCGAGGTTAGTTTAATTTAAAAAAGTGCTTTTTTTTGACGAATAAACCCATATCTTTGCACAAAATTTCAAAGCAGGTAATGGGTATTAATCGGCTGTTTTCCTTATTGGTATTGACTTTCGCGGTATTTGGATTGTCTTTTTTCGCAGTTGCACAAACTGAAGGAAATAAGACAGATTCAGTAAAAGAACCGGCTGAAGCAAAAAAAGAAGAAGGTAAATTAGATGTTGCAAAAGTAATATTTGGCCATATTGCCGATGCGCATGAGTGGCATTTATTCGCTATTAAACACGCCGGTGGCGAGGAAACTCCGGTTGCAATGCCTTTACCGGTTATCCTGTATAACCCCGAAAAAGGTCTTTCGGTTTTTTCATCATCAAAGATTGCTGAAGGTGGCGAATATGAGGGCTATGTGCTGGATAAAAGCAGCGCAATGAAGGAAAAGATCATTGTGAAAGGTCATCCTGCCGCAAAAATTTATGATGTATCTATCACAAAGAATGTTTTATCCATGCTCATTGGCGTGGTATTGTTGCTTTGGATATTGCTGAAGGCCGGTAAAAAATATGCCGCCAATGGTACTATGACTGCACCATCTGGTATGCAGAATTTTCTGGAGATAGTGATCATTTTCCTTCGCGACGAAGTTGGTAAACCTTGCCTTGGTAAAAAAGCAGACAGGTATATGCCGCTTTTGCTTACCATCTTCTTCTTTATCTGGATCAACAATTTATTAGGTCTTTTACCTGGTGGCGCCAACTTTACCGGAAATATCGCGGTTACTTCTTGTCTGGCCTTATTGTCATTTATTGTGATACTCGCAAACAGTAAGAAACATTTCTGGAGTCACCTCTTCAATCCTCCTGGCGTTCCGGGCTGGATGAAACCAATGCTCGTGCTTATCGAAATCATATCCCTGTTTATCAAGCCAATGGCATTGATGATACGTCTTTTTGCCAATATCATGGCAGGCCATATCGTTATCCTGGCGCTTATCTGCATGGTATTTATCTTCGCGGTTATCAATACTTATGTTGGTGCAGGCTTCGTGCCGGTGTCCATTGCGTTCGCTATATTCATGTTCCTGCTCGAGTTGCTGGTAGGAGCTATTCAGGCGTTTATCTTCTGTAATCTTACGGCTGTATTTATTGGCCAGAGCATAGAAGATCCGCATGAGGCGCACGATGCTCACGAAGCACATGCATAAGTAATAAAATTGTTTTTTTTTAATCAAAATCCATATAGTATGTCTTTAATGAACATTATGTTAGTATCCGGATCAGTAGCATCAGCAGGTGGTGCCATTGGTGCAGGTATCGCTGCACTGGGTGCAGGTGTTGGTATTGGCCAGATCGGTAAGGGCGCTGTTGAAGCTATTGCTCGCCAGCCCGAAGCTATGGGTGATATCCGTGCAAACATGATCCTTATGGCCGCATTCGTTGAGGGTGTTGCGCTGTTCGGAGTTATTGTTGGTCTGCTGGCTATCGTACTGTAATTCCAGTACAAAAAAATTAACTGCATCCGTAGGCATAGGGCAGAGGATGCAGTTAATTATGTGAAAATTGAATAAGGTAAAGGTCAAAATGAAAATGACTTTAATGAGTACTTCAAACAACTTTTACCTGATTAACCAAATTACTTTTTAACCATTTAACTCATTTAAAAATGGATTTGTTAACCCCGGAATTTGGGCTGTTTTTCTGGACGCTGCTTGCGTTTCTTACTGTGTTTTTTATCCTGCGCAAGTTCGCATGGAAACCAATATTGAGCATGTTGAGCGAGCGTGAAAAAGGTATCGCTGATTCAATAGCTACTGCTGAACGCGTGAAAGGTGAAATGAGCCAGTTGAAAGCAGAAAATGAGAAATTGCTGGCCCAGGCCCGCGAAGAGCGCACTGCTATGCTTAAGGAAGCTAAGGAAACCCGTGATAAGATTGTAGGAGAAGCTAAGGATGCTGCTAAGGCAGAAGCCAATAAGATCATTATCGATGCCCAGCACCAGATAGAGCAGCAGAAAAATGCAGCCTTGACCCAGGTGAAGAACGAGATTGGCAGCCTCGCTATTTCTGTAGCCGAGCAGATTTTGCGCAAGCAACTGAATGCCGCCGACGGCCAGGAAGCATACATGAAGATGCTTGCCGATGATATTAAGCTTAATTAATACAGACCACTCTGCCTCCCCTGATAGGGAGATAGCAGATGTGTTTTGAATTTTTACTTTTTGAATTTTTAGTTAGATATGCAAAATCCCCGCCTCGCGACAAGATATGCGAAATCACTCCTCGACCTGGCTGTTGAAAGAAACAGTGTTGAGGAAACGCTTAAGGATATGCAACTCTTGAGTAGCATATGCCATCAGAGCCACGATTTTGTTGTAATGCTGCGCAGTCCTGTTATTCACGGAGATAAGAAGCTGAATGTGGTGAGACTATTGCTGGAAGGCCGTAACGTGAGCCAGTTGACACAGATTTTTGTTAACCTGCTGGTTGCAAAAGGTCGTGAATCTAATCTCCCTGAGATTGCAGAAGCTTTCCAGACTCAATACAATGTTTTAAAGAACATAAGAACCGTAACCCTCACTACTGCAGCCCCTATGGGCGATTCTTTTAAAGAAAGCATTAAGTCAAAGATCGCTGCATATATGCCTAAGGATACGGTAGAACTGAAAACTATTGTAGACGAAAAGCTGATAGGTGGTTTTGTGATAGAAGTAGAAGATAAATTGTTTGATGCAAGTGTGCGCAAGAGCCTTAACGATTTCAAATCGAAGGTGATTGACAAGAGCTACGAAAGCAAGATAGGCTAGTGTGGTAATGCGATAATGTGAGAATGCGTTAATGCGGTAATAAAGAAAAAATAAAAAAGGTTTAATTTTTCAGGGTAAACAGCTTTATACTTTATACTATAGTCTTTCGACTTATTTTAAATAACAGCTTTCGACTTTCGACTTTAAACCTTCGACTAATAAAAAAAGACTTTTAAAAAAACAGATATATGGTTGATATTAAACCGGATGAGATATCGGCGATATTGCGCCAACAGTTAAGCCACGTGGACAGTGCTGCCACATTGGAAGAAGTAGGTACCGTATTGCAGATAGGTGATGGTATCGCCCGCGTATATGGCCTCAATGGCGTACGTCAGGGTGAACTCGTTGAATTCGCTAATGGTGTTAAAGCCATCGCACTTAACCTGGAAGAGGATAATGTGGGTGTGGTACTTATGGGTGACTATATGGAGATCCGCGAAGGTGATACTGTAAAACGCACCAATAAGATCGCCTCTATTATGGTAGGCGATGGTATGGTTGGCCGTGTGGTAAATACACTCGGTGAGCCTATCGATGGTAAAGGACCTATTGCAGGTCAACTTTATGAAATGCCGCTTGAGCGTAAAGCGCCTGGCGTACTGTTTCGTGAGCCTGTAAAAGAGCCATTGCAGACAGGTATCAAAGCGATCGACGCGATGATCCCTATCGGCCGCGGACAGCGTGAGTTGGTTATCGGCGACCGTCAGACGGGTAAAACAGCTATCTGTATCGATACGATCATTAACCAGAAAGAATTTTTTGCTGCCGGCAAACCGGTATATTGTATTTATGTAGCTATCGGCCAGAAAGCATCTACCGTTGCCGGTGTGATGAAAACCCTGCAGGAAAATGGCGCTATGGATTATACTACCATAGTTGCTGCATCTGCATCCGAGCCGGCTCCGTTGCAGTTCTACGCTCCATTTGCGGGTGCTGCGATTGGTGAGTTCTTCCGCGATACCGGAAGGCCAGCGCTGGTTATCTACGATGACCTTTCCAAACAGGCTGTGGCTTACCGCGAGGTATCGCTGCTGCTCCGCCGTCCACCAGGACGTGAGGCTTATCCGGGAGATGTATTCTACCTGCATAGCCGCTTGCTCGAGCGCTCTGCCAAGGTTATCGGTAACGATGATGTGGCTAGTAAAATGAATGATCTTCCTGAGAGTATCCGTCATCTGGTAAAAGGTGGTGGTTCACTTACCGCGTTACCTATCATCGAAACTCAGGCTGGTGACGTATCAGCTTATATCCCAACCAACGTGATCTCGATCACCGACGGACAGATATTCCTTGAGTCCAACCTGTTCAACTCCGGTATCCGTCCCGCCATCAACGTGGGTATCTCGGTAAGCCGCGTGGGTGGTAATGCACAGATCAAATCCATGAAGAAAGTGGCAGGTACCCTGAAACTCGACCAGGCGCTTTTCCGTGAAATGGAAGCCTTCTCAAAATTTGGTGGTGACCTCGATGCCGCAACCAAGAACGTAATTGACAAAGGCAGCCGTAACGTGGAAATCCTGAAACAATTGCAGTACAACCCCTACAGCGTAGAAAAACAGGTAGCTATTGTATACCTCGGTACCAATAACCTGATCCGCGAAGTACCAGTGAAAAACATCAAGGCATTCGAAGAAATCTTCCTGCAGCAGATGGAATTGAAACTACCTGATGTGCTGGCGGAATTCAAGAAGGGTAACTTACCAGAAGATGGCCTGAACAAAATGAAGCAACTGGCTAATGAGTTGATTCCGCAGTTTAAGAAGTAATTATTAATTGATTTTTATAGTGAGGGCCCCGGAGATTTCCGGGGCTTTTTGCTTTTGTAAAAAGATGGGGATTGTTATTGATTTTTTTGTCCGGGCATTGGATCTTTATATGGCTTCAGTGGCGGTGGCACCGTTCAAGAGAGGATAAATATTGAGCAAAAATTTAAGAAATAGGTAGAGACGGATTGAATCCGTCTTCACCCGTTGTTCCAGTTCTTCTCTCTAAAATAAAAAAACAAAATGTTCATCCAGATTTTCCGTAGGGAATCTGGATGTGCCTATAAAATTCCATCTCAAGAGCCTGCCATGAGCGACAGCCGAATGGGCCTTCAAACGCAAGCAGCCGGATGCTACTCGCAACTGCATTTTTTACTTACCGTTATCCCAGGCAACGTCTTTTACGTATAATTTGTCCATCATAAATAGGTTCACAATATGGGTAAGTGCAAAGCATTAATAATCCAGTGCTAATAAGCGCAAGCTCCCTTGCTTGACCCGAAGTATTTCTGTAGGATAACCGAAAATCCAATTTTAACAACATATTTACTATATAAAATTGGAAAATAAAACCATTAATCTTACCTTTGCGTCAAAATTAACACTAAATGACAATTTATTAAACTATGTATAAGTTATAATTCAAAAATATTTTAAATAAAATAACTTTTGCATTGATAAATATACCAGTAATCAATCACCTCAGCACCTTCATTTTCGCATAAAAACATATAAGCAACTGAAAATGAACTATTTGCAATTTTTAAAAACTTCCGATTTCTGGAAACTTCCGGAAGTAAACCAGAAGTTTTTCGCCCAAAACCAGAAGTAAAGCCAGAAGCAACCGGAAGCAAAACCTGAAGTTTTATGAAGCAAACCAGAAGTATCTCAAATGACGGTACGCAAATGATCCTATAATCCTTTAATCAAGAGAATCCTAGTTCAGACAAAATTGCACACAAAAATTGCACACATGGCATCCAAATGCGCAATTTTTCAGTGCTAAACCATTGATTCACAATAAAAAATTGTGCAATAATATTTTTTGCACACTGGTGTGCAATTTTAAGCCAGCCAGTACCAAGGAGTTTAATGCAAAGTTCTTCCATGCCTTTTTTATATTTGTAGGTATCAATACACGAATAATGGCCAAAGAGAAAAAATTTAAGTTGTCAGCAGATGAAATTGTGAAGATGGTAGAAGGAAGGTCAGGCTGTATCGCAACCGATAAAATTACTGTAGATGGCATGAAAGTAGGATACATGTTCAGGGATGACCCCTACAATGACTGGGACAGCGGATGGCAGTTTTTTTCGGGCACAGAAACCGATGAATATGTGGATGAAGCAGATAACCTGTGTAGGTATGCAGTAAATACCATTGCCAATTACGACCCAGCCATCATCCCTTATCTTGATCTGCCCATCGGCACAGAACTGGAGCGCATACCAGGTACAGATAAGTTTAATGTAATACCCAGGTAAAATTATCCGAAAAAGCAAAGTCATTTACAATTGGGTAATGCAGGAGATAAGAGAAATAACTAAAAAGAAATTTTGTAGTAAATTTGAGAAACAAATGTAATTATACCATGTTCACAGAAACACAGAGATTACACCTGATTGAAGAAGTGTTGAAATCAGAAGATGAAGCGATGCTGACAGAACTGGAAACAATAATACAGAAAGCCGGCAATGCTCAGAAAGCCAAACCGACTTCCGCTCATAAGTTCTTAGGTAAATGGAGTAAGGAGGATGCTGACCTAATCGAAAAAGCAATTGAAGAAGGATGTGAACAAATCAACGAAGATGACTGGAAATAAGCTGTTATTAGATACAAACATCATCATAGCATTGCTTAAAGGTGAACTGGCTATTGCAGTTCAGATTGAAAGTGCAAGTGAAATTTTTATTCCTGTTATTGTGATTGGCGAATTGTATTATGGAGCGTATTATACTATACAAACAGAAAAGGGTATTTTAGAAATACAAGGAATTATCAGCGACTATCAACTATTAAAGGTAGATGAAGGTACTGCACTAACCTATGGGAAAATCAAAGCTGCATTAAGAAAGAAAGGAAAACCAATACCGGAAAACGATATTTGGATTGCAGCTATTGCAATTCAGCATAATTTAACTGTAGTAACGCGTGATAAACACTTTAATGAAATAGGTGGCCTGGAAATGATACAATGGTAAACCAAATATCACCCATTTAAGAATGTATTGCTAAGCTGAAAATTTATCCTCATATGAAGCCCTCTTTTGGGGTTTAGGGTTTGATTATCAATATAAAACTGTGCATAAGTATATTTTGGCTCTGTGTGCAATTCTAATAGCCTTCAAAATTTCTAGTCTTTTAATTATTTTGCTAAACTTACTTCTATGAATATAGATTCCGTGTATAAATATTTGACAACTGGGCCCTCGTTTAGCATTGGCTATTCGGGCATCCGCTTTAAGAAGTTGTCTGATCTGGATAAAGTTGCCACAGGTTTCGAAGAGGATTTTGAAGGAATGAGCTTTAACTACGACCAGGATAAAGACTGGCCCAAAGACTGGTTGCTCATTGGTGATGACAGGGTCGTGGGCGACCCGGTGATAGTAGATAAAAAATCGGATAACCTGGTTGTAATGACCGCTATCAAGGGCGACCGGAAATGGCAATCATTTGTTATAGCCGACTCCTTCACCAATTTCATGAAGATAATAGAGCAATTCAAAGTTATATGCTCAGGCCGGGAAAACCCGGAAGCGCTGCAACAAAATCCTTACAATAGCATAGAGTTGGATCTCTTCATGAGTTCCATCCGCCATGATAACCCGAAAACAGACGTAAGCTACTGGCAGGATTATTTTAAGTTATAGCCCCAATAATACTTCATATACTCCACTACCAAAAACAACCACTCAACCACTCAACTTATCAACTTATCAACTTATCAACTTATCAACTTATCAACCAACCAACCAACCAACTAACCAACCAATCAACATATCAACATATCAACCAATCAACCAATCAACTATTCACCGAGTCAACAAATAAATCAAGCATAACCGGATATAAAGGCTACCTTACAGACTTCCCGGCAATTTCCCGGTAGCGGAAGCTTGCCCGATTTATTGTTTATTTCTAAAACAACCAGGTATTATGTTGCACTTTGTAGAGAATGTTGAGCAGATCATTGAGAATATAAAAACCATTGAGCATTATCTCAACTCGGATGTGCCCGAGGAGAAAGAATTTGCGCGGGACCTCGTAAAGAAAGGCAGGTCGATGATCATTTACAAAGTGAATGGGCAGAATCATTTTGCACCAGCCAGGTTTGTAGGATATAAGAAAAATTCTAAATCGGCCCATATAGAAAATGAGAACAGAGAAAGCAGGGATACCGCGCCTGCCATTCAGTCGTTACTGGGTAAGCCATTTACCCATGCACCCATCGAGAAGGAGTTTAACGATTATGCAGGCAGCTTTAAAGGAAACACCCTAAAGAGCAAGCGCAAATACTGGAGGGTAAGGGGCGATGATAATAAGTATTACGAACTAACCAATGAGGTAGTTGCTGAAACAGTGGAATAGTAATGATTACAGGATATTCAAAAGTCATAAAGCCCCGGTTTTGGGGCTTTATTCATCATAGATAATGTTGTAACTGAAAATGCGAAAGTTGCTTTTTACCACACCTGGAAAAGCTATTTTGGAGTGCTTTTAACTGGATCGGGAACCGGGGCTGAGCTGGAAGCTGGTTTCGTGCCATTACCTCGTAAGTTCGCTACTTTGTTCAGCATATCGAACCAAAAAGGCGCCCCCATCATAATGGCAAAAATAGTAGCCAGCCAACCAATGAAATGCGGCTTTAAACTTTTAATTGTGACATCATCGCTCGAATTGGATTTCCACCCAATAGGAAACCCTAAAGAGAGTACTTGATTTAAATTTTCCACCTGCTTGGAGAGTAATTTCACATCCACAGTATCCGTAACATTATTTAGCATTTTTTCGGATTTTGCTAACGACCCGGCTGCATCGTCTGCAAGTTTTTTACTCACATCTTTGTTTACATACAGATACTTGGAAATAGCCACACTGTCTATATTGCCAGCAAGGGTAATAACTATAGCAAAGACAATAGTCCAGGGAAGCGCAAAAGTCCTTTTGAACCGTCCTGTCAATCTTTCATTCGATGAGTCGTACCACTCTTCAATTTTCTTTCTGAATAGCTCAATCGGTTGTGTGCCAACGGGGGTATTATCTTTGACCGCATAGGCATAACTTATAAATGTACGTTTGAGCTCTGCACTAAGAACTTTGGTGTTGTTCAGCTTGGCTATATAATCATCAACAGTGGCAGGCACGTTGTGCGGATTGGTTACAGGATCTTTTGGCTGTGTACCTGGCGGGTCGAGCGAAATATTATCGAGGAGGGCGGTAACAAAGTTTCTGGCATCGATATAGGTGCTCGATTTGCGTTTTAAAGAAAGACCTGTGGTAGAGCTGTGATCCATAATGGCCTCGGCAAGAATAACCATTTTAGAACCATTATGCAATCTGCCGATTTTATCAACCAGGTTGCCAAACCTGTCGTGCGAAAAAGTATTGCCGGCATGATCGTAAAAATTACCATCAGCATCCATTGCCGGCTGATCAAATACTTTCCTGAGCCACTCTTCCAGGTGCCTGGCCCTGTATTTACCCAGCGACTGTACAATCTCAACCGCAGTGCTGCATATAATGCTGAGCATGAAATAGATAAAGATCAATCCGAGCACAAGGTCTAAAATCGGGAATCCGGACATGATAATAGTTTATTTATTAGTATCCTTATTTTGGTTGATAGCTCCTGCCAGTTTATTTACAAGATAAGGCGACATACCCAGACCTAATGCAATCAAAAGGGTGGTTAGGCCTGTCATATCAGGAGTTTTATCGGTGCGCAGATAATAGTAGATATAGAAGCAGGTCATGCTGAGCCCTACAATAATCATTAATACAGTGCTGATAAAAGCAATCAGCCTGCTGGCGCTCTGTCGGTATTGTGGTCCCTTGCGGCTGCCATTATCAGCAGTATTTGATATTTCAATGGTAGCTGGGAAAAGTTGAATCAGATTGGCTAAAGTGGCCGGATTATTCGATTCCTGAATGGCTTTTTGGGCTTCATTTTTTTCATTAGTCAATTTATTCAATTCAGCTTTAGCTTTATCGACGGCTTGGGTTTCTGTTTCAAGATCAGCAGGTTTTGCTGCAGGGTTAGCTGCTTTTTTTGCTTCAAGGGCTTCCGTTGCCTTTTGCAGTGAAGTAGAGGTCTCAGCCACTTTATTAGAAACTGCAATAAATTTAGCTGCAAGAGTTTCAAGCCCACCTGAATTTAATTTAGCGCTCCACTCAATCAGCTTTTCAAGGCTGTATTCTGGATTCTTGATGATGACTTTATCATTGGTTATTTCCGATAAGACATCAGTCATATTTAAACCCTTCAGGAATTCAGAAACTATGTAGAGTAAGATCAGAAATAGAAGAAGCGGTATCAGCACCAGTATCCATCCGGACCCAACTGAGTGATGTTTATGTGCATGCGCTGATTTTGCAGGAGGAGCAGTTAATGGTTCAAGGATTTGGAATTTGTGGTTATCCAGGAAATAGTACGGAATATTATCCAGCCATTTTCCATCAATAGAATCTACATACCCTTCAAGTAATCCTGTATACTTTTTGCCGTTCAAAGAGTTTTTTCCGGTTTCTCCATAATTAACCACTGAAAGTTCTTTTAGCGCTATTGTATCCTGAGATTTTAGTGCAAGGCGAACTCTTACCAATTTACTATTTGTATCAAAATGATAACCCAATTGACGATTAATGTATGCTATATCATAAGCTTTACCTTCTCCTTTTTTCCTTGCTTCTACAAGAATATGCTCTATGGTATCCTCAGTGAAGACAACACACCTTGATTTAAATTTGAAGTTTGAGTCTAATTTTCCTTTATCACTATCGTTATAAGGCAAAATACAGGCCCCGCATTTATGTGCCCTGAAATAGTTAAGTAAATTGTTGTCATTTTGAGCAGCGGCATTTGTAGTTATCAAAACCAAAAGCGCTATCAGGATGTTTTTCATAAAGCGAATTTTGAACCCGGTTAAAAATGCATAAATGTTAATTATGCCATTGTGCTTAATATGTTATTGTGATACAAAATTATAAATTTATCTGAAAATGCTATAGGATATTGATATTATTCTAAATCATTTTCAGAGCCGGAGGTTTCTATTGCAAAATGAAAATTGGTAGTCGTGTTGTGGGTATTTTGACCCATCCTGAAAAACGATACAGGGTATTTAAAAAAGAAGAACAATTGTGGAATTGGTACATTACGGAAAATGAAAACATTTTTAATATCGGCATCAGACAATAGCGATGAGGCACTTACCGATATCGCTATCATGCTCCCTGCCGATTGTGAATTTATAGTAAACTACAAATTGCTGAGTTATAATCAATACAGCAATTCTTTAAATAGTTCATAATTCGCATATTTTACGCCTCATATAACATGCCTTCGCTATAGCTATGGCAGTTAATAACATGCCTTCGCTATAGCTATGGCAGTTAATAACATGCCTTCGCTAAAGCTATGGCAGTTAATAACATGCCTTCGCTAAAGCTATGGCAGTTAATAAAATAAATATAACTTCGTAATATGGTGGAACTTATTTCGTCAACGTTCCTAAACGAAGGAATTTCAATATTTTTACGTCTAAGAAGATTAAAAGCAAAACTTTAATGATCTAAACGTAAATTCATGAAAAAAATTCACTTTTTTACTGCAATTCTGGCACTTTCTTTTGGAAGTATAAATGCACAGATTACGATTACCGCTGCCACAAACAACCCAGTGGTTGGAGATGTATTGTTCTTTCATACCTGCGATACTACAGGAATAACCAAGGGGGCATCAGGCGCCTCGGTAACATGGAATTATTCAGCGCTTGTGCAAACTTCTCTGGATACATCATCCTATGTTACGTGTGCATCAACTCCTTATTGTGATTCATTTCCAACGAGTACTATTGCGGCAACCGATAACCATGGCAATTATAGTTACTATATTGCCAATACTAACGCCTTTTCTTACTTAGGATATGAATACACAGGTTACAGCCTGCATTATTCTAATCCGATTGACTATGGTTACTACCCATTAACTTACAATAGCGTGCATGTAGATACCGGCATCAACCCATTGGGTAGCAGCAGCATCACCTACCTCGATTCCTTCAAATGCGATGGTTACGGAACATTGATATTGCCAACCGGCACCTATACTAATGTACTAAGAGTGCATGAAACACAATATGCAGTAGAAGGCCCAACCCCATCCTATTCCTGGCGTTCGGAATACTATTTGTGGTATACCCCCGGAATACATGGTTCGGTACTGTACATGGGTTACGATACTACGGGCAGTGGCACTCCCCACATCAGTTATGTAGGTTATATTTCCAGAACCACAACTGCGGTACCAGAAACCGGTTCTGCAAAGAGTTCAATAATGTTGTATCCCAATCCTGCAAATGAGTTACTCCATATTGCAGCCAATGAGATTACATACAATGAATTTTCGATCTGCAATGCGATGGGTCAGGAAGTGAGGAAAGAAAAAATTGCTGCTCCGCAAACAGACCTCAATATTAATGATCTGGTACCGGGTGTTTATTATGTAAGATTTACAGGTATTGGTTGCAGCGAGGTTCGTTGTTTTTTTAAACACTAAAATTGTACTTTTGCATCATCAATTTTTTGTAAAGGATAATGATGCGGAATTATTTACTGCTTATACTTTTATTTCTGGCCATTGGTGCCAAAGCCCAACCCGATACTACCAGGGTACTGTTTATAGGCAACTCGTTTACCTATATGAATGACGTGCCTACCCTTGTGCAGGGTCTTGCTACAGCAGCGGGATATCCGCTCAAATTTGTCATGCATGCACCCGGAGGAATAAGTGTGGGCGATGTAGCACAGGGTACAAGTGCACATATGAATAACCCGGTTGTCTTCGACTTAATACGGTCGGATAACTGGGATTTTGTTTCGCTGCAGGACAACCAGGGACGCTTCATTTATGGTAATGGCAACTTTCCGGATACCAATGTGTCGAAGGTTATCAGGGGACATATAAAAATCAGGGATTCGGTGCAGTATTATCATCCATGTGCCCGCATGCTCTGGTTTGCCGGGTGGGGACCCAAGAACGGATACATGCCTTATGCATCTACGGGCAAAGGACTGATTGATAATATTTATGTGGACTATCTTGCACTAAAGAATGTTGCAGGAGAAATAATTGCCCCAATAGGCAAGGCCTGGGAACGGGAACTGGATACGCTGCCTGCGGTAGACCTCTGGGGACCCGACCAGACTCACGAATCGCTGGCAGGAGCCTACCTTACTGCTTCGGTCATCTTTACCAGTATTTACCGAATGAATACCGAGCTTGTACCTTTTGATGGTGGACTGGATAGTGTATCCGCAAAAATACTGAGACGAATAGCTTACCATACAGTTATCGATAGCCTTGTACCCTCCAACCTGAGCCATTATATTCCTGATATTACCTTTAGCAGCGGTACATTAACCGCCACAGCAGGTTATGCAGTATACAATTGGTACAGGAACGATTCGTTGCTGACCAGCACTACAACCAATAGCATTCCGATTGCAGGGAACGGCTGTTATTATGTTATCGCCTCATTGACAGACACATGCCCTGCACGTTCGGTGGAGCGGTGCGTGACAACAACGGAAGTAAACAATATCATAGCCCCGCAACCAGTTGAAGTATATCCGGTACCGGCGCATGATTTTGTATCTGTTGTTTCGGAGGGCTGCTGGGACAGAGCTACCATTTCGGATGCAACCGGCAGGATAATGAGCCGGAATATTATTAGCAAAGGGCGGAACCAGATCGATATTCAGGCTTTGGCTCCGGGTATCTACTTCCTGCACCTGGAGTCACTTGCAGAAACCAGGAACTTTAAAATAATTAAGGAATAGCAGGTGGCGCTGAATAATCAGCTTTACCTGCGCCGGATGCCGGATGAGAGAAATAACCATCCGGATTGTCGGCTATTGGCTATTCCTCGAACCAGATTACCTCTTCAATATTCACACCGAATACCTTTGCAATATCGAAAGCAAGCCTGAGCGATGGGTTGTACTTATTATTTTCAAGATGACCGATTGTCTCCCTTCTTATGTTTACTTTTTGGGCAAGGTCATCCTGCGTGAGATTAAAGCGCGCCCTCAACTCCCTGATCCTGTTGTTTTGCTTCATTAATCAGCTATTTGCCAAATTTATCGTAAATGGTAAATGAGGCTGAAAATACAACAGTTATTGCAACCAATGTCAACTCGATTGCCGCAACAACATTTGCTTTGCCCGAGGCCGATATGATATAAAACATCATGGCGATGAGGCTAAGCACCGATGCAATGAATCCGTTTCTTGCCGCCCGGTCGAGATTTGTTTTCATACGCTCGTCCATATTTACCCTGTTAAAACTGAGGAAGGACAGAAAAGACAAAAATGGCAGCCAGTGGTCATTACCGGTTATGGGGGCCAGGGCGGCAAGTGCGCTTAAAGCTGCAAGCGATGAGATAATCTTGTTTTTTGGGATAGTCATGTGATATATTTTTATCAATTTGTTACAAATATATAACATTTAGGAAAAATCAAAAACAATAAGGAATATTTTTTTCAAGCTTTTATCCGGTTCTGAGGGCACAATAAAAGGAATGGATACCTACTTGAAACAGGGAATTGACTGACCGGGGCAATTAACCAGGGCCACTAAAAAAAATCCGACCGTTTTTTTCATATCATCCGTCAAAAAGATATGGAAGCTAAAAAATACGCCTGGGTAGACAGAAAAGCCTACCCTTTTACTTCAAAATGGATCCAGCTTAAGGCAGGTAAAATGCACTATGTTGAAGAGGGAACAGGTCCTGTTTTATTATTTCTTCATGGCAACCCGGTATGGTCGTTTACGTATAGAAAACTGATAAAGTATCTTTCGCTGAAATACTGTTGCGTAGCTATCGACCATCTTGGATTTGGCCTGTCTGACAAGCCGGAAGATTTCAGCTACCTGCCTGAAGACCACTACAGGAATCTTGAGGAGTTTATTGCCTTGAAGAAGCTGAAAAACATCACGCTTTTTGTCAACGACTGGGGCGGCCCTATCGGATTGAATTATGCCGTAAATTATCCGGACAATATAAATAAACTGGTCATTTTCAACACTTTCATGTGGTCGGTAAAAGGAGATAAACATTATGAACGGTTCAGTGGTTTTATGGGTGGCAGCCTGGGCAAGTTCTTAAACCTGAAATTCAATTTCTTCGGTAATGTTGTGGTAGGTATGGCTTATGGCGATAAGTTAAGGCTGAATAAACAAAACAAATACCAATTGACCCGCCATGTGGCTACACCGGAAGAAAGAAAAGGGGTTTGGATCTTCCCGCGGGAAATAATAGGATCATCTGTTTGGCTGGACAGTATATGGCAAAAAAGAAAAGCTATTGAAAATATACCTGCCTTACTGATCTGGGGCCTTAAAGACATTGCTTTCCGTCGCAATGAACTTAATACCTTTAAGAGTTTTTTAAAAGAAGCATCAGTTATTGAACTTGAAGATGTGGGCCATTATGTGCAGGACGAAGCTGGTGAAAGAGTGATGAGCCCAATTCTGGATTTTTTAATGAACCATGCTATTATCCAGGTCATTTAATGGTAGAATAAAATGATTTTTACACATAAAATAAAGTCTCAAACATGAATACAACTGACACACAACTCAAACAAGCGCTGAACGGAGATATCAATGCATTTCAGAAACTATTTTCGGAATTTCAGAATCAACTGAAATCATACCTGTACCGGCTGCTGGCCGACAGGCTGGATGCGGAAGATCTGACACACGACACTTTTGTAAAGGCCTTTGATAAAATCGCCAGCTTTAAGGGAGAATCGAGCCTGAAAACCTGGGTATTCCAGATAGCTACCAACCTGGCATACGACCTGCTGAGAAGAAGGAAACGCTGGGCAACCGATGCTCAGGACAGATCGAAGGCGCTTGCCATAAAAAGCACTGACATACAAAACGAATTTCACTCGGTGCACAATGAATCTCAATATGGAAGCTATGAAATAAAGGAGCACATTGATTTCTGCTTTACCTGCCTGTCGAAAACACTGGTGCCTGAGGAGCAGATTGCACTGATTCTGAAAGACATTTACGATTTCTCTGTAACCGATATAGCCAGGATCATGAATCAATCGGCGGGAGTGATCAAGCATCTGCTGGTTGATAGCCGGAAAACCATGGTTCACATCTTTGACAACCGGTGTGCGCTGATAGGCAAGAATGGCGCCTGCAACCAGTGCTCTGAACTAAACGGCTACTTCAATCCTAAGCAAAATAAACAGGAAGTCCTGTTGTCGCTGGAAATGGTTCGGTCATCAGACAAATACGATATGGAGGAATTGTATGATTTGCGGACTACGCTTATTAAATCAATTGACCCGCTGAGATCAAGCGGATCGGAATTGCAGGAAGTAATTATGAAATGTACCCGCAAAGGTATAGGTGAAATAGCCTGAAAACCGGGGTAATTGATAAACCATGCTCAAACAAGAAGCGAAATCCCTTTCCTTAATAACACTTAAAAGATCTTCCCCCTCATTTTATTATTGGGGGAAGATCTTTTTGCTTTAGCGAAGATTCCCGCTAGTACATATCTATTACACACTGATCAGAACCGATGTTTACCGGAAAATTGAGTTTATGATCGTACATGATCAGGTAGCCTCCCGAATAAATGGTTCCATCAACCAGTTGTACCGGTATCTTAAGTGCATTAGTACTGCAATCATACAGGCCATATGCGGGCATACCTGTATTGTTGAAATTGGTGAACCAAACTTTATTCATAACCAGCGGATCGGCGTAAACACTGTCTTCATAGGCCTGCTCGCTGCAATAGGAATGGCAATTGTAGTACTTGCCCACCAGACCGGCAGTACAAGATGGTGGATAGGGTATCAGAAGACGAAACTGATAGGTCTTGGTAACCATATGATCTGAGGTGGCTGTAAGCCTTATATAATATGTACCCGGCATAATGAGAGCAGAGGGGTCTGCCCGCAGTAATAACTTTGTATTGTAGGGAGGATAGCCGGAGTGAAGCCAGGTGGTATCGAGATAGAGATGCTGTGGCAGCCCCGAAACAGCAAGTTTAACCTGCTCGTGCGTAGTTTCGGAGGAATTGATATAGTCTACCGTCAACCATAAGGCGAAGGAACCATATCCATTATTAACAATAGTGCCACCCTGAAGGCCATAAACTGTAAATTCAGGACTTTCCATTTTCTTTTTTGAGCAACCCAGAAAGAATAATGGCATTAGTAACAAAAGAGTCAGTTTTTTCATATGAGTAGTTTGATTACATGTAAAGACGTAATTATAGTAGTAAATCTTGGCTCTAACCTTAAGTTTTTTTTAACCTTTACATTTCTGTTACAAATTATGGTCAGATTGAGTGTTTATTCTATGTTGACTGGTTGATAAGTTGATAAGTTGAATGGTTGATAAGTTGAATGGTTCCCTCCTTCGCTATGGCTTCGGCGGGCGAGGGATAGGTTCCCGCCTTCGCCTTAGCTATGGCGGGCAAGAGATTGGTTCCCGCCTTCACTGAAGCTATGGCGGGCGATGGATTGGTTGAAAAGTGGGTGGCGAAGGGATGAAGTGTCTCGGTTTGAAATTGGGTTACACTTTGGGGTTTGATGTTTCATGATAGGATTATTTTGTATTTATTGATAGAATTTCACTCAAAGATAAATTTACTTTAATATGGTCTAAATAACATTGCAAATTAATGATGAAACACTTTACCACAAGGGACACAAAGGAGGGCACGAAGGCACAATTGATATTATATGGCATTTTAATGTTATTTTAAATTAGAATTGCACACTGCGCAAAAAATATTTTGTTGCACAATTTTTTATTGATAATCAGGATATTACATCCAAATCATTGCGCATTTTGGGGTTGCGTGTGCAATTTCGTCTGAATCTGAATTTACTGAATTTTTGAATTAACAGAATTCACATTGCTATTTAATATCCCTGGTAAACCACTTTGCAAAATTCAAATATATTAACTAAAATACAATGAAACACTTTACCACAAGGGGCACAAAGGAGGGCACAAAATTCACAATGGGTCTGATATAGTGTTTTAGTGTAATTTTAAATTAGAATTGCACACTGCGCAAAAAATATTTTGTTGCACAATTTTTTATTGATAATCAAGCGATTATCTCCAAATCATTGCGCATTTTGGGGTTGAGTGTGCAATTTTCCTTGATAAGTTGAAAGGTTGATTAGTTGATAAGTTGATAAGTTGAAAGGTTCCCTCCTTCGCTATGGCTTCGGCGGGCGAGGGATAGGTTCCCTCCTTCGCTATGGCTTCGGCGGGCGAGGGATAGGTTCCCGCCTTCGCCTTAGCTATGGCGGGCGAGGGATTAGTTGAAAAGTGGGTGTCGAGATGGTAAAGTGTATCGACTTGAATTGGGTTATATTTTGGAAGTTTTTGTGGCATGATAGGATTATTTGTATTTATTGATGGGATTTGGGGCAAAGGTATACTAAATAGCTGTAAATTCCAAATAAAATGGATAATTTATTTGGATGTATATTATGTGAGTAATAATTGAAATTTGAAAATATGCAGTGGAAAATTACCCTGCGCGAGGTTGTTGGTCAGAAAATAAGACCAACAACGGCGGAAAATGAACATACCTTTCCTATTACATAATTTTCATTATATTTATTTAATGTTTATTTAATTCGGTCGCTAAACTATCCTTACTTGGAAATGACTATCTTCTTTAAAAAACTTTGGGTTATTGTCCTTGCTTCAATTAAAT
>CAIUZK010000005.1 GCA_903903635.1 uncultured Bacteroidota bacterium | reverse complement strand
ATTTAATTGAAGCAAGGACAATAACCCAAAGTTTTTTAAAGAAGATAGTCATTTCCAAGTAAGGATAGTTTAGCGACCGAATTAAATAAACATTAAATAAATATAATGAAAATTATGTAATAGGAAAGGTATGTTCATTTTTAACCTTAAAACAATCATCACATGCTAAGAACAATTTTCGAAAACAAGACAAAGCCAACAATAATATTTTTTCCGCCGTTGTTGGTCTTATTTTCTGACCAACAACCTCGCTCAGGGTAATTTTCCACTGTATTTTTCAAATTTAAATTATCACTCACATAATGGGTGCCTAAATAAACAATCCATTTTATTTGGAATTTACAACTATTTAGTGTATCTTTGCCCCAAATCTCATCAATAAATACAAATAAATCCTATCATGTCACAAAAACTCCCAAAATATAACCCAATTCAAGTTGATACACTTTACCATCTCGACAGCCACTGTTAAACTAATCAACCAGTCAACTTATCAACCTTTCAACTAATCAACCAAAATGAAAATTGCACATCCAACCCCAAAATGCGCAATTTTCACAACTTAATCGATTGATTATCAATAAAAAACTGTGCAAAAAAATATTTTTTGCGTAGTGTGCAATTCTTTAAACTCCAACTTGCACTTTTTAATAGAATATTCCTTTTTCTATTTTGACAAAAAGAGAATTGAAGCCGAAAAATTATCCTCCTGTGAAGCCCCGGAACAAGGTCCCGATTTTTCAACGGGAGGGGTTTGGGGTTTTCACACACAACCCAAAATGCGCAATTTTCACAACTTAATCGATTGATTATCAATAAAAAAATGTGCAACAAAATATTTTTGCGCAGTGTGCAATTTTAATTTAAAATTACACTAAAACACTATATCAGACCCATTGTGAATTTTGTGCCATCCCTTGTGCCCCTTGTGGTAAAGTGTTTCATTGTATTTTAGTTAATATATTTGAATTTTGCAAAGTGGTTTACAAAGGATATTAAATAGCAATGTAAATTCTGTTAATTCAAAAATTCAGCAAATTCAGATTCAGACAATTTTGCACACTCAACCCCAAAATGCGCAATTATTTGGAGGTAATCTCTTGATTATCAATAAAAAAATGTGCAACAAAATATTTATTGCGCAGTGTGCAATTCTAAGCGCATTCAATAATTTTCATCTATTTTGGCAGTGCTATTCATAGTTGAATTTTAACATTTAAGTGGTATGGGTAGGACTTTTACCCCAATAATTAATTCGCCAAACTCATTGATTTATTCTTTACCTTTAATACAGTTAATTTCAAACCAGCTTATTATTGCTGAAATTATAACTTAATGTAAAGCCCCGCAACAAGGTACCGTTTCTGCAATGGGACGGGCTAGTCAACTATGATACACTTAAAAGACATCGATACAAAAGCGCCAAAAGGCACCGATAAGGCCAAAACAAAGGTAGCCCTCGCCGGCATCCTTAAAGGCCTTGATGAGCTCCAGAACCTCATGTATGCCGAAAACAAACACAGCATACTCATAGTCATTCAGGGCATGGATGCAAGCGGCAAGGACGGGCTTACCCGCGATGTGTTCACCAGCATGAACCCACAGGGCGTAAATGTCAACTCCTTTAAAGAGCCAACCAACGACGAACTGGCGCACGATTTTCTGTGGCGCATACACAACCGTGTTCCGGCGCGTGGCATGATCCATATCTTCAACCGCTCCCATTACGAAGATGTACTCGTCACCCGTGTGCACGGACTTACCGATGATGATACCGCCCGCAAAAGGATGCACGCCATAAACGATTTCGAGCGGTTGCTCACACAGCACAACGATACCCATATACTCAAGTTCTACCTGCATGTCTCACATAAGGAGCAGTTGGAGCGGCTGGAAGAAAGGATAAGCAAGCCTCAGAAAATGTGGAAATACAGCCCCGAAGATATTAAAGAATCTAAACTCTGGGACACCTATATGAAGTACTATGAAGACGTATTTGCTCATTGCTCCGATATCCCCTGGCACATCATCCCCGCCGATCAGAACTGGTACAAATCATACCTCGTAGCCAAAGCCCTGCACAAAACCCTTACCTCCCTCAACATGAAGTATCCCGGCATGAAGAAGAAGTGATCGGCAGTTGTTTGGAACAATGGTTAAACAAACAGATCTATTTTGGAGGTTGCATCACCGCCCCGCACTTTTTGCAGGTGCGCTTATGCTCATCAGCATAAAAGGCGTTCATTACCGGGGGGAGTTGCGCCACTATATCGCTTACATGCATGAATTCTTCGTATAGTTTCTCATGGCAATTCTCGCAAAACCACATAAACCCATCCTTCTCCTCTGTCTTGCGTTTTATCTCCAGCACCAGCCCCACGGTATTGGGTCCGCGTTGTGGCGAATGAGGTGTTCTTCCTGGCAAAAGAAACATATCCCCTTGCTTAATCTCAATATCTACTATCTTGCCTTCCTTCTGGATCTTTACTACAACATCGCCTTCCAGTTGGTAAAACAATTCCTCACCCTCGTTATAATGAAAATCCTTACGACTGTTAGGCCCACCGACAATCATCACAATAAAATCACCGGCCTCCTTATATACAATCTGGTTACCCACAGGCGGCTTCAATAAGTGGCGATTATCCTCTATCCATTTGTTCAGATTAAACGGGCGCTGTATCATTTATACTTGTTTTTATTCTAAAATTAAACACCACACCACACCACACCACACCACACCACACCACACCACACCTTCATCAAAGACGAAAACCTATCCCTCGCCCGCCATAGCTTCAGCGAAGGCGTGAACCTATTAAC
This sequence comes from uncultured Bacteroidota bacterium, assembly GCA_903903635.1. Lineage (GTDB taxonomy): Bacteria > Bacteroidota > Bacteroidia > Chitinophagales > Chitinophagaceae > Nemorincola. The sequence continues at coordinate 31,895 of CAIUZK010000005.1, read as the reverse complement.
CTATTAACCCATTAACCTATTAACCTATTAACCTATCAACCTATTAACCTATCAACTAATCAACTAATCAACCAATCAACTTATCAACCAATCAACCAATCAACCAACCTACCTGAACACCTTCATCTTCACCGTCTCTATCCTCGTATCCGTCACCAGCAGCACATCAAACTCATACTTACCCAGCACTATCCGCTCCTTTATCTTAGGTATCTTCTCATGTTCAGTAATTATATACCCCGACAACGTCTCCGACTCATCAGTAGGGAAGTTGAAACCATACTTCTCATTCAGGTAATCCAGTTCCAGTCTGCCGCTAAAAATATATTCATTTTCAGCGAGCTGTTTTTCCACAAACTCCTGTTCATCATACTCATCATTTATGTCTCCGAAAATCTCCTCCAGCACATCCTCCATGGTCACAATACCTGCAGTACCGCCAAACTCATCCACAACCCATGCTATGCTCTTGCGCTCCTTGGTAAACCTGTTCATCAGGTCCACCGCGCTCATTGCCTCAGGCACAGGGGTAATGGTATGCAGTATCTCCTTTATCGATGCGGGTCTGCGGTTAAGATCCAGGTGGTGTATATATCCCACTATATTATCTATCGACTCCTCATACACAATTATCTTGCTCAGCTTGGTATCAATAAACTTCTTCCTCGTTTCTGTAATAGTAGATGTTACATCTATTGCTTCGATTTCATTCCTGGGAACCATGCACTTCCTTATCTTCACATTCACCAGGTATAGTGCGTTTTCAAACAGTTCAGTGTTCACCTCGCTGTTTTCATTTTCGTGGCCATGCATGTTTTGCTTCACCAGCAATTCCAGGTCCACCCTGTTAAATATCTGTTTGTTCTCCTTGATGCGCACATTAAACAGGTACTTGAGAATAAACTCGGATATAGAAACAAACACCTTGGCTACCGGATAAAATATCCAGTACATGATCAGCATAGGCACGCTAAACAATGTAAGCACAGCTTCCGCTTTCGATCGGAAGATAGCCTTTGGCAGAAACTCAGCAAAGATCAGTATTACCAGCGTAGCCAGAAAAGTATCCAGCAGTAGCTTGTAGTATTCCGAAAGCTCAATGTGATACTGGGCCAGCAGCATATTGGTAGCCTGCGAGGCCAGCAAGCCATAAATAACCACAAATACATTCACTCCTACAAGGCTGGTCCCAATAAACTCCGAAGGATTCTCCATAAACCGGGCAAGGATCTGCCCCGAGAATTTACCCTGCTTTTTACGTAACTCAATATTTAGTTTATTGGCTGATATAAAAGCGATTTCAGTTCCTGCAAAAAAACCGATCAGCAGAATACATCCAAATATATACAATAACAGATGCGTCATGTCCATGGCTCCCAAAGATAACAATATTTTTGATTGTTGAAACACCAATAATTCCTCCATTACCTGAACTGGAAAAACTGATTTTTTGGGATTACAGTATTTCCCTTTCTTCAGTTCATACAGCTACCAATTGAATGGACAATCACGAACTGCCCTTTTTATTAAAAGTTACGCCTCATTATACTGCTCACTACGATACCTACAAAAAAATAGAAGTAAATTTGTTACTGGTTTCCATTTTCACTTAACCAAAATACCGGCAATCAAACCTTAATAGTTAGAATACCATTTTAAACCAACACTATAGCATAATCAACCCATGACTGAACAATCAGGATATCTGGCGGCCGGCTCGCAGCAATTACACTACCTCAAGTGGGGCAGTGGAAAGTGCCTGTTGTTGGCATTCCATGGGTATGGAGATACATCACAGATTTTCCTGCCAGTTGTGAGCCATCTGCAACAGGATTATACCATCATATCTATCGATCTGCCGCATCATGGCGGCAGTAACTGGAGTGAAGGTGTAAAGCTGAGTTTAAACGACCTTTCCGCACTTATTGAAGGACTGTTAAAAGTATATAAGGTTGAAAAAGTATCGCTTTTAGGTTATAGCCTGGGAGGCAGGGTTTGTCTTGCCCTGATTTCAGCATTACCCACTCTGATTGATAAGGTTATCCTTATTGCCCCCGATGGCCTGCGTAAAGACCCGTATTACTATTTCTTTACAAAAAACTACTTCGGCAAAAAATTCTTCCGGAACATGTTGCTGCAGCCTGGTCCATATTTCCGCATCATGAAGCTACTCAGGAATATAAAACTGGTTCATAATTCAAGGTATAAATTTGCCATGCATTTTATGCAATCCACCGAAAGCCGGGAATTTTTACTCCGGGTCTGGCCCTCAATGAGCGAAATAATGCCCGAACCAAAGCAGGTAAAAAATGTAATTGCAACACACCAGGTTTCAGTCATTATCTTTATGGGGGCTTATGATAAGATCATTACTGCTTCCTTGGCCACAAAATTCAGCGATGGCCTTGGTTCAGTTCAGGTGCACATTTTGGAAAAAGGCCATAGAATATTAGATCACGAATCTGCACAGCAGATAGCCGCAAGCCTTTTATAGCATGATAATTACATTCATCTGCATAATGCTCACTCTGGTATATGTGCTGCTTATGGCGGCCTATTCAAGGGGCTGGGCCATGCAACCTGAGTTTATATTACCGCCGGGCTATACGCCTGTTACCTTTATTTCAGTTGTGGTGCCGGCCCGAAATGAGGAAGCAACTATTGGCCCGTGCATCAGTTCAATACTGGCCCAGCATTATCCTGCGCATTTATTCGAGATTATCGTGGTCGATGATCATTCCGATGATGCAACAGCCGGAATAGTTACCGGCATCCGGGATACCAAAGTAAGGTACTTATCTCTTGCCGAACATATGGAACCAGGCAAGACTATCAATGCTTATAAAAAAGCAGCGCTTACTGCTGGCATCAATTGCAGCAATGGAACCCTCATTGTAACCACCGATGCCGACTGTACTGCAAGCCCCGACTGGCTGATGCACATCGCTGCCATATTCGAGAGAGACCAGCCCAAAATGATTGTTGCTCCTGTCATCTATACTTCAGATGGCAGTATACTCCACAACTTCCAGCTTACCGACTTTATGAGCATGCAGGGCATTACTGCCGCGGCCCATAAACTAAATCTCGGCAACATGAGCAATGGCGCCAATCTGGCTTTCTCAAAAGCTGCCTTCCAAAAGGCGGGTGGTTATGAGGGAATAGACCATCTCGCATCAGGCGACGACTACCTGCTGATGATGAAACTCAGCAATGCAGCACCCGGTGGCATTGCCTATCTCAAATCTGCTAAGGCTATTGTAACCACCACTCCGCAACCCGACTGGATCTCCTTTCTTCGTCAGCGAATAAGATGGGCTTCCAAGTCTGGCAAGTACCAGGATTCCAGGCTAACAGCCATACTGCTATTGGTGTATCTCTTTAACCTTTCATTTTTGGTTCTTGTTATCCTGTCTTTGTTCAGTCCATGGTTGCTAGGGTTACTTGCCGCAATGCTGGTAACAAAAATCATGGCCGAGTATATTTTCCTGGTTCCGGTAGCCGTCTATTTTAAGCGCACAAAGGTGCTCAGGTATTTTGCCATCCTCCAACCATTACACATCGCATATATTATTCTGGCCGGCTTCATGGGGTTTATGGGTGGTTATAAATGGAAAGGTCGTACTGTAAAATGATCCATTACCCAAGTAACAGAAATACTGCCGGAGCCTTGCCCAATTGAGGTATCGCCTTATTCCACTCAGCTATTGTTTTGGTTTTAATCATAGCCTCTGGTGTCGTTATATTACGGGCTATACAAACACGGGTTTTGGGGTTGCAGTTTTTAAGCAGATCGGCCAGCAGGTGGTCGTTTCTGTAAGGCGTTTCTATAAACAACTGAGTCTGGTTTTCTTTTACAGAAATTGCCTCCAGGTCTTTTATCCGTTTTGATCTCAGTGGCTCTTTCACAGGCAGGTAACCGGTAAAGCTAAAGCTCTGACCATTCAGGCCAGATGCCATCAGGGCGAGTATCAGCGAGTTGGGGCCTACCAGCGGGATCACATTCGCCCCCATTGATTGTGCCACGGCTACAAGGTCGGCGCCAGGGTCGGCAATGCCGGGGCAGCCAGCCTCACTCATTATGCCCACATCATGGCCATCTTTCAGCCATTGGCGAAGTGTAGCTTTATCCGGACCTGTATGTTTGTCTATTTCTGAAAAATGCAGATTATCTATTACCAGTTCCTTATGCAGCGACCGCAGGAATCTGCGGGCTGTTCGCAGATCTTCTACAAAGTAATGGGCAATCTTACCTGTATATTGCCCTATCTCGGGAGACAGCGTTTGCAATGCACCCTCTGCTATTGGAATCGGGATAAGGTACAAGGTACCGGTATTCGTTTTGTCAGGCATGGTTCAAAGTTCATCTTTTCGGGTTCAATAACCAAAATTCAGAATTGCGGGCGTCCGGCGATTTGTTATATTTGGGTATGATACTGCCTGAATCGTTTTATTTACGGGAAGATGTGGTCAGGATAGCCCGCGAACTGCTTGGCAAGGTGCTGGTTACCCACATTGATGGTATCCGGACATCTGCAACGATAGTAGAAACGGAGGCTTATGGCGGCATTACAGATAAAGCATCGCATGCTTATGGTGGCAGGCGCACTAACCGCACTGAGGTGATGTACAGCCGGGGAGGCGTGGCTTATGTGTTTCTGTGTTATGGCATCCATCATTTGTTCAATGTGGTTACCAATGCAGCCGATGTGCCCCATGCTGTATTGATCAGGGCGGCCGAACCGGCGGAAGGCTTAGAGGCAATGCTGCAACGCCGTGGTAAGACCACACTGAAGCCCGCTCTTACTGCCGGGCCAGGGGCTTTGAGTGCCGCTTTGGGCATCCATACAGGATTAACCGGGGTTGGGCTATCTGGTAATGGCCTTAGAATTGAAGACAGGGGAATTGAGATAAATGATGCTGATATAATAGCTGCCACCCGCGTGGGTGTGGCTTATGCCGGAACAGATGCTTTACTCCCATACCGGTTTTACCTCAAAGGCAATAAATTTGTAAGTAAGTCAAAAGGGCTATAAAATAACCAACCGGCTATTTAGGGTAGCCGGTTGATACTATTTTGATTTATGATTATTCTTAGAATACTTTAGGACAAGACCAGTTGTACTGCGGATTTCTTTCGCGCCTGTTGATACGGCCAAAATACTGCAATGAAATTTCGTATGCACCTGCACCGCCGGTAGCTGGTGTAAAGCTCGATACGTTTACGTCGTAGCTGATGCCAAAACGCATTTTCGACCATTCTACACCGATGTAAGGAGCAACTGCATCTCCGTAACGATACCAGCCACCAAGATAGAATACTGTGTTTTTTACATATTCCTGATCGTGGCCCGGATTAAGTACAAATCCTACAGCAGCGCCCAATACTACTTCAGTAGCTGATGCCTGACTCTGGAAAAGACCTGATGCATAAAGGATTGTATTCTCATTCATATCAAACGAACCACCCAGGTAGCCTGTATGACGGGAATGTATTGGATGATTATCGCCAAGGAAACTTTCAACAGGATTGGTAAGATGGTAGTAAGAATAACCAAAATAACCGGTAGCATGATCGGCCAGTTTACCTGAGTACATCAAACCTGCATTGATATCGGCATAGCTGATGGTTGTTTTCGGGAAATTCTCATGAGTGATTGGAGTCCACGCACCACCCTGAAACATATCTTCGAAAGTAAGTTTGGAGAAATCGAGCGATTTCATAACATAATAGGCCTGCATACCCATAGAAATGTGTTGCTGCCTGTCGAAACCAAACGCCTTATGATAAGCCAATGAAAGACCCGGAGTAGTATTGGTAAGACCGCCCGAACCTGATTTGTCATAAAGCATCATCAGACCAAGACCCAGCGCATCGCCTTCAGGCAGTTTACCCTTAAGCATTGCCAGATCAAAAGATGCAGTACCTGTAATATATGGATTTGGTGAAACCGAATTCCACTGCGTTCTGTAGTTGGCTGCAAACCTGAAATCTTCAGATACCAAACCAGTAAGCGCCGGATTGAGTGTGAGTGGTGATGTGAAGTATTGCGTAAAGTGCACATCCTGCGCCTGAGCAGACCCAACCATCATAGCCGAAACACAAACTCCAAGTAATAATTTTTTCATCTTTTAGTCATTTATAGACAAACAATAAAAGTTCTCTGCAAATTAAGCGAAATATTCTTTCTATACAAGACAATGGTAAATATTATTTTGGTTGGGTTTAAAATTGTATTTTTTCTCCAAATGCCAGATCACCTGCATCGCCAAGACCAGGAACTATGTAATTACTTGCCGAAAGACCTGCATCTATTACTCCTGCCCAGATATGCGCTTCCGGAAAACTGGTTATCAACTGCTTAATACCTTCATCTGAAGCGATGACACAAACTATATGCAACTGCGATGGCTTGCCGGCAGCCAGCAACGTTTGCAGCGCCAGAATAAGCGATGCCCCGGTAGCCAGCATAGTGTCGGCCATGATGAGAGGCCGCCCTGTAATAGCCTGACTGGCCACATACTGCTGGTCTATCTCAAACCCACCTTCGGCATTGTGCTTGCGGTAGGCCCCAATAAAAGCGTTGTCGGCCCCATCAAAGAAATTGAGCAGGCCCTGGTGCAGTGGCAAACCGGCCCGTAATATAGTGGCTACTACCGGCTGCTGCTCCAGAACCCTGCAGGTAGCCGTGCCTAATGGGGTTGTAACCGCCTCATCCTTGTATGGCAGCAACTTGCTGATCTCATAAGCCATCACCTCCCCTATCCGCTCCAGATTTTTCCTGAAACGGAGCCTGTCGGTTTGAATGGCCGTATCCCGCAGTTCGCTTATCCATTGCGAAACGATTGAATTTGTAGCAGAGAGATTGGTGAGCATAATATCCTGTTTAAATAAGCATCTTATCCAAAGTTAATGTTTCCTGTTTTTCTGCATAGGAATTCGTAAAAATAAAAAATCGGCAGCATTAGGTGATTTCATCAGTCGGCTATTCATTCTGCAGATATACATATAATTATATTTAATTCTCAATATACAATTGACCTCTATTCTAATAAATAGAGTGACGTAGTATGTATTACCATAGGTATATGAGTGCAAAATTTCACTTGCGGCATAGAATTTGCTGCTATGTATTATCTTTAATTATGAAATTGATTCCCCTGGTAACTATTTAATTTCTGGCGGGTAGCATTACCGGCTCGGGGCAGGAACTGGCTTTAAATTATTCTGTTGGGCTGAAGGGGTTTCCGCCGATTGAGACAATTCGTTTGAAGGCTTATAACGGTTATGAGCCCAAACATGGCAAAGCAGTAACCTATGGCGCACTGGCGGCGGGAATAGGTGTTGTACAAATCGTAGGAGGAGGTATTTGGCTGAACCAACTTCCATCTAACCCCAATAATGGCAGGCCAACTAGTGTTGGTTTATTTCCTGCTTTAATTTTTGTTGATGGCATATTAAACTTTGTGTTTGGAGGCTGTATTTTTATTGGTGGCGAATTACATGAACTACATAAAAACAGACGGTATTCTATCATCAGTAAGAGCAATGAGTTTGGGCTGGCTTATAATTTTTAGACTGGGTTTGACCTCTCCCCATCCCTCTCCGAAAAAGGAGAGGGTGAAGTAGAATGAGCTACGTGATGAACAGGAGTTAACCAACTTTCTAATCTCCAATTCCAAAAATCCCTTGTCATCAGCACTTGTAGTATTGGGCTGAAATCAAAAACAGCAACATTTTTTGATTAATCATTTCTTTTTATTGCTTATTGAATTATCTTTCATTACAAAACTTAAATATTATGAGCACACCAGAAAAAAGAGTGGTATTGGTAACCGGTGCGACCGGTGGCCTTGGCACAGCCATGTGTAAAAAACTTTATGAAGATGGTTATACCGTAGTGGGCAATTACCGCAATGAAGCCAAGGCTAAAGATTGGCAGCAGAAACTGCACAATGAAGGCTTTGACATACGAATGTATTATGCCGATGTGGCCAACTTTGAATCGTGCGGTGAGATGGTAGCCAATATTACCAAAGATATTGGCAATGTAGATGTACTGGTAAATAATGCCGGTATCACAAAGGATGGCGCATTCAGAAAAATGACCCCGGAAAACTGGCATGCCGTTATCTCTACCAACCTTGACAGCGTTTTCAACTGTACGCGCCATGTTATCAACCCTATGATAGAGAAGGGATTTGGTCGGGTTATCAATATTTCATCGGTAAACGGCCAGCGCGGACAGTTCGGACAGGCCAATTATTCAGCAGCCAAGGCAGGGATGCATGGCTTTACCAAAACCCTGGCTATGGAAGTTGCCAATAAAGGGGTAACGGTAAATACTATCTCTCCCGGCTATATTGGCACAGATATGGTAATGGCTGTAAAGGAAGAAATACGCAACCAGATCATCGCCCAGATACCTATGGGACGACTGGGCGGCACTGAGGAGGTGGCTTACCTCGTTTCTTTCCTGGCCTCTGAACATGCCAGTTTTATCACCGGCGCCAACCTCAGTATCAACGGCGGACAGCACGTTTATTAATCAGGATTATCGTTTATAGAAAAGGGTGGGATGCTTCAAGCTCCCACCCTTTTTAAATTAACTAATTGTCTATTGTTCGATCACCATATGGAAAACCTTATTCTCAGTTCCTGAACGCAGGCTAAGAATATACATGCCATTTGCTGGTTTATCTGCCAGTTGTATGCGGCTATCTATAGCGCCATTGCGGGCTAAAATACGGCCATTGTATATCACCTGACCCAACATATTGGTGAGCTCAACTGTAATTTCCTGATCAGCAATTGTACCCAGATTACCCTTAAGCGTAAAGGCTCCCTTGTTCGGGTTAGGCATCAACTGTACATCCATTGTGCCTGCATTGATCAGCTGAACAGCCACATCTGATACATGTATCTTTACAGTGTTTGAAGTACCAACAGTGCCACCGCAGCCACCGCCGCTCGTAACCTTACAGCTAATATCCTGAAGATCAGTAAATACATTATCAGTGTATGTACTATGGGTTTCACCAGGTACTGCATGCCCGTTAACGTACCACTGGTAAGCAGGATCAACAACTGCATTATTTACAGTAGCAGTAAATGTAAGCTGCTCATCTTTCACAATGTAGTTGGAAGGACTTGCAGTTACAGTAACCGAAGGAGTAATTGGAGTATCCACCTGCATGGTAATACTGTTGCTCAATACTGAATTGGCTGTGCGGCACTGGTAGTTGCTGGTAAGTATGCAGGTAATGATCTCTCCATTAGATGGCGTATCAATAAATGCAGCGCTGTTTGAACCAACAATTACACCATTTTTCTTCCATGTATACGATGGAGCATTACCACCAAATGCAGGAGTAGCACTGTATGCTACTGAAGACCAGCGGCAAACCACATTGCCCGGAAGCGCTGCAACCGTAACAGATGGCAACTGCTGTGGCAATACAACCATAATTATGGAGCTACCCGCGGTATCAGGTGTTGCGCAAGCTGCATTGCTGGTAAGCAATACGCGAACCACATCACCATTTACAGGTATGTAAGTGTATGTATTGGATGAACCGGCAGCAAAACTATTTACCAACCACTGGAATGAAGCAGCTGTTCCGCCGTTTGTTGCAGTGGCTGTAAACACAGTAGCTACTGAATTACAAACCGTATCAGTACCGCTTGAAGTAACGATAGCAACACCCGGTGTTACCAATGGATTGATAGATACAGATGCGCTGCCAGTCATTGAATTGGTGCATCCGGTAGTACTGCTGGAAGCAGTAACAGTATAAGAAGCAGCAACAGTCTGGTTACCGAAACTAATGATTGAACCAGTTCCGTAAGCAGTACCCACTTCAATACCACCTGAGATCAGGTGATAAGTGATTCCGCTGTTCGAACCACTGAGGCCAATGTTAACACCTGTACCTCCGCTGCAATAAGCGCCGCCACCGGTAACATTATAAACTACTGGTAATGGATAATTACCTACAGTAGCGCTACCCATCATATTCTTTGTACAACCTGTAGCTGTATCGGTTGCAACAACGGTATAAACACCGGAAGTTGTCTGCAGACCAAAATCAACAGGTAAACCATTACCCCAAACCGGAGCGCCAACAGTAGTTGTGCCTCTGTATAACTGATACCTGATGCCATTAACCGAGCCATATAACCCTACAGTAACTCCTGAACCACCTGGGCAGAAATCACCGCCCCCGGTTACACTGAATGCAGATGGGAGTGAATTAACTACTACTGTAGCTACTCCTGTCATTGTGCTTGTACAACCTGTAGCTGTAATAGTAGCCACGACATCATAAGTACCGGGTGCAGATATAGTACCGAAACCAATAGGTAGACCTGTACCAGGAACTACACCCCCAACCGGAGTGCCGGTTAATTCCAACCTGTAGTCGGTACCTGTTACAGAACCATTAAGGTTGATACCAACACCTGTACCACCGGCGCAATAAGCGCCACCACCTGTTACTGTATAAGCTACAGGTAATGGATTGATACCAACAGTTGCACTGCCGGTCATATTGCTGGAACATCCGGTAATATTATTGGTAGCCACTACCATGTAAGTGCCGGTTGTAGTAAACGAGCCAAAACTAATAGGAGCGCCGGTACCGTTTATTGGCGCACCAACATGAGCAGTATCCCTAAACAATTGATAATGCAAACCTAAAACAGTACCAGCCAGGCCGACATCAACTCCTGCGGTACCCAAACAATAATTGCCACCACCGGTAACTGAAGTAACCAAAGGAAGCGGATTGATTGTTACACCTGCACTGCCGGTCATCATACGGGTACATCCTGTAGCTGCATTGGTTGCCTTAACTGTATATACGCCTGCAACAGTTTGCGGGCCAAAATCGATAGCTGTAGTACCTGTACCGGCAATAGCCACACCAACAGGTGTTCCGCCACGGTACAATTGGTAATTAACACCAAGATCAGTTCCGCTTACATAAATCACCACACCGGTTCCGCCGACGCAATAACTTGTGCTGCTACCAAACACTGTGTAGGCAGTAGGTAACGCATTGATGTTTACGGTAACACTGTCCATCATATTATTTGTACATCCGGTAGCTGTTGTTGTAGCTACTACCTTGTATAAACCTGCAACTGACTGCAAACCGAAATCAAGAGCTAAACCAGAACCGCTCAATGCGCTTCCTACAGCCGTACCACTATTAAATAACTGGTAAGTTACCCCTGTGCCCGAACCACTTGTACCGATGTGCACACCTGTACCACCGGCGCAATAGCCACCGCCACCGGTAAGATTAAATGCATATGGTAAAGTATTGATTGTAATTGTTGCGCTGCCAGACATATTAGCAGTACACCCAGTCGTAAGATTATTTGCAGTCACCGTATAGATTCCAGGAGTAGTCTGAATTGGGAAATTCAATGCTGCGCCTGTACCATTAATTGAAGGGCCTACAGGTGTAGTACCCAACATTAACTGATAACCAATACCAGTCTGCGAATTATTGATACCGATAACACGGCCGGCGCCACCGGCGCAATAGCTACCACCACCGTTAACATTAAATGCTGTTGGTAATGGATAAAGTGAAATAGTATCATTTCCACTCATTGTGCTTGAACAAAGAGTAGAAGTATTGATAGCAACTACCTTATAAATTCCGGTAGTTGTAAATAAACCAAAGTTCAGACCTAATGTTGTACCTGGTAACGGACTACCTACTGCGGTTGTGCCTCTGTACAACTGATAATTAACACCTGCTTCAGAACCACCAAGTGAAATTGCAACACCTGTACCTGAAGGACAATAGCTGCCGCCTCCGGTTAAGGTCTGAATAGCAGGAAGCGGGTTAATAACGATTGATGCCGTATCATACATTGTATCAACGCAGGATGTAATAGTGCTGGTAGCAATTACCATGTAAGAGCCACCTGCCGTTTCCAGGCCGAAGTTAATTGTACTGCCGGTACCTGAAACTACTCCGCTTATTGCTGTATCATTATTATACAGGCGATATGTTGTTCCAGGATCTGAACCGTTAAGTGATATAGGTAAACCTGCACCACCGGCGCAATAGCTGCCACCACCAGAAATAGTATATACTGTTGGTAAAGCATAAATGCCTGCTACTGCACTACCCGGCATTGTACTGCTGCAACTTCCGAGAGTTGCGGTAACTCTATAAGTACCCGGAGTAGTGAAAACGCCTAATGGCATGGCTACACCGATTCCTAATGTTGAACCACCAACCGGCACCCCTGCCAGATTAACCTGGTAAGATGTACCAATTACAGAGTTCATAAGACCAACAGTAACACCAGTGCCGCCAGGGCAATAGTTGCCTCCACCGGTAACAGCAACAGGAAGTGGTAATGGATCGATAACGATATTAACTGAACCGGTCATAGGAGCAGAACAACCTGTTACTGCATCAGTACCTGTAACACTATAGGAACCGGCAGTTGTTTTTGCACCGAAATCAAGAGCTAAACCTGAACCCGGGATAGGAGTGCCGATTGCCACACCTCCAAGAGTTAACTGGTAATTAATTCCGGCAACAGAAGTTGCCAGGCCTACATGCACACCGGTACCACCAGAGCAATAGTTGCCTCCACCGGTTACAGTCTGTGCTGCTGGTAATGGATTAATATTTACAGTAGCGCTGCTGAGCATGTTAACCGTACAAGTGGTAGCAGGATTAGTTGCTACCACTGTATAAGTGCCTGCAACAGTTTGTAAACCAAATGATAATGGAGTACCTGTACCAGATGCAATTGGCAATAAACCAACTGCACCTCTGTACAACTGATAATTAATGCCGGAATTTGATCCGTTAAGATTGATATTAACACCAATACCACCTGTGCAATAACCACCGCCGCCGCCTATAGTATAAGTGTTAGGCAAAGGATTAACTACAACAGTCGCACTACCGGACATATTATTAGTACATAAAGTAGCTGTATTAGTTGCTACTACAGTATAGGTTCCTGCAATTGTTTGTGTACCCATACTCAATAATCCCGGGCCGGTGCCGGTTACAGTACCACCAACCGCTATTGTACCTCTGTACAACTGATATTTTGCAGCAGGGTCAGAACCATTAAGATTGATAGCAACACCTGTTCCGCCTGCGCAATAGCTACCACCACCAGCAACCGGGAAAACGGTTGGTAATGGGTTAATAGAAATAACTAAGCTTCCGGTCATACCGTTGGTACAACCTGTTACAGTATTGGTAGCAGAAACAGTATAAGTACCTATAGGAGCGATAACACCAAAATCAAGCGCTGCACCGGTTCCGGATACAGGACTGCCTGATAATGCTGCACCATTGTACAACTGGTAATTGATTCCTATGTCTGAACTGGAAAGGCCTATGTGTGTACCAGTTGTTCCTGCGCAATATCCACCAACACCGGTAACTGTATAAGCAAGTGGTAATGGATTGATTGCAATATTTGATGAACCAGACATATTATTAATGCAGCCGGGGCCACTGGTTGCAACAACAGTATAAGCGCCCGCTGCGGTTTGTGCAGGGAAATTGATGGCAAAGCCTGTGCCTGCTATAGCGCCACCAACTGATGCCCCTCCGGTATATAAAAGATAATTCACACCGGCAGCAGAACCGCTTAATCCTACTACAACACCAGTACCACCACTACAGTAGCTGCCGCCACCATTCATGTTAAATACTGTTGGCAAAGGATTAACCGTAATTATTGTACTACCAGTCATAAATATAGTACACAAGGATGCAGGGTTAGTTGCCTGAACTGTATATGTACCACCAATCAACTGATTACCCCAGTCAAGAATACCACCTGTGCCTGCCATAGGTGCACCAACTGCACTTGCGCCAAGGTATAGCTGATAATTGATTCCAGCCTGAGAACCGCTCAATTGCACATCCACTCCTGTACCACCATAACAATAGCTGCCATTGGCAGACATGGTATAAAGTGCCGGTAATGGATTTGTTGAAATAGAAGGTGTCCCCGTCATTGGGTTGGTGCAGGTTGTTGTAATGTTCGTTGCAGTTACTGAATAAGTACTAACAACAGTCTGTAAACCAAAATCCAGTGCACCACCGGTACCTGTTAGCGGACTGCCAACAGTACCAAAACCATTTGATAATTGGTAAGCAACACCTATCTGAGAACCATTGAGCAGAATATGCACGCCTGATCCTCCGGCGCAATAAACACCGCCTGCACTTGCTGTTACATTGTATACAGTAGGCAACGGATTAACATAAATTGAATCCTGACCAGTCATATTAACTGAGCAGGAAGTAGTGCCATTAATGGCAACCACAGTATAAATTGCCTGGATAGTTTGAGTACCCATGTTTAAAGCAATACCGGTTCCGGCAACAAGACCGCCGGTAGCAACACCGCCTCTGTATAACTGATAGTTAACACCGATGGTAGAGCCGGTTAAACCAACAGCAACACCAGTACCGCCAATGCAATAGCTTAAGCCACCAGGTGCGGTAACTCCAAATACAGTTGGCAATGGATAAATTGTTATTACTGCAGTGCCGCTCATGAGCACACTGCAACCGCTTGTATTATTGGTTGCGAGTATGGTATAAGATCCGGCTGCTGTTCTCAAACCAAAATTAAGAATACCGCCTGTTCCCGGCATCGGACTGCCTGAAGTAGAACCACCATAATATAACTGATAACTATAACCAATATCCGATCCGTCCAATTGGATAATTACACCGGATGCGCCTGCACAATATGCGCCACCACCGATAACGTTGTGTGCCGGAGGTAATGCATTAACAGTAATGGTTGCACTGCCGTTCATTGTACTAGTACAACCCGTTGCAGTATACAACCCGTTAACTGTATAGGTTCCGGCAGTAGAATAAATTCCGAAGTCAAGTACAGCTCCTGTACCTCCTATAGCAGCGCCAACAGGGGTAACACCGCTCATGAGCTGGTAGGTAGCACCAAATGTAGCTGAACCATTTAACCCGATATGAATGGTTGAACTGGTACCGCTGCAATAACTGCCACCACCTGTAACGGTAAATGCGAAAGGCAACGCATTAATTGTAATTGATGTACCGCCAGCCATGGCAACGGAACAACCTGTGGTTGCATTCGTTCCTATGGCAGTATAAGTACCGGCTGCTGTTCTGAGGCCAAAGTCAAGCGGAACACCGGCTCCTCCAACTGAAGCTCCTGAAGTAACTCCGGTATTATATAACTGATAGTTGATTCCTGCATCGCTATTGCTGAGACCTATATGTAAACCGGTTCCACCGGCACAATAAGAACCACCGCCTGATACAGTATAAATAGCAGGAAGTGCATTTACAGTAACGGTAACTGTTGCTGTACAACCTCCCGGATAAGTATATATTATTGTAGATGTACCTGCTGAAACACCGGTAACAATACCTGTTGTTGCGCCAACCCCGGCTTGTGCGGGATTACTGCTGCTCCAGGCACCACCAAATGTGGCATCACTTAAGGTTGTAGTACTTGCCACGCATACTACAGGAGTACCTGTAATAGCAGCAGGAGTAAGATTAACTGTCATAGGGAATGTTACATTACAGCCCCCGGTCATTGTATATGATATAGTGGCAGTGCCGGCAGATATCCCGGAAACAATACCGGTTCCACCTACTGAAGCAACACCGGTGCTGCTGCTCGACCATGAACCACCTACTGTGCCATCTGTCAATGCTGTGGTTGCTCCGGTACATACTGTTGAACTTCCGGAAATTGATCCTGGTTGAACATTGACAGTTGCCGGCAAAGTTGCGGTACAACCACCTGGTAATGTATAAACGATATTGGTAGTTCCTGCAGCCAATGGAGATGTAATACCTGTCGCGCCAACTATTGTTGCTGCGGCAACGTTACTGCTTGTCCATGTTCCGCCCCCTATGCCATCTGTAAATGTTGCAGACACGCCAACACAAAGCTGAGGATTACCCACTATGGCTGGAGGCGTCTGGTTAACAGTAAATGCATAAGTAGCAAAACAAGATCCGAGTGTATAAGTGATGGTCACTGTACCGGCAGAAACGCCTGAAACAATGCCTGTACCTCCACCAATGCTGGCCACTGATGGATTACTGCTGGTCCATGTTCCTGCTGGTATACCATTGATCAAAGTAGTTGTTGCACCGGTACAAACACTTGTAGCGCCGGTTATTGTCGATGGTTGCTGATTAACAGTAACCGTAGTATTGGCAAAACATCCTGTAGATAAAGTGTAAGAAATAACCGCTGTTGTACCTGCTGTAACACCAGTAACAATGCCCGCGCCTGCAACTGATGCATTGGCAGGTGTTGCACTGCTCCATGTACCGCCGCTTGCACTGTTGGCAAGCGTTGTTGTAAGCCCGGAACAAACAGTTGCTGTACCTGTGTTTGCAGAAGGAGTAGGATATACTGTAATTGTTCTTACTGCATAACAATTTCCTGGTGTTGTAGTGTAAGTTATAGTCAGAACACCTGCAGAAACACCTGCTACAATCCCGGTACCACCAACGGTAGCCATCGATGTATTACTGCTTGTCCATGTGCCGCCACCTGTGCCATTCGTTAAAGTCATGGTTAATCCTGTACAAACTGAGGTTGGACCACCGATTGCCGGCGGTGTAGGATTAACTGTATAAGGCATTGTTGCGGTACAACCTGCCGGTAGTGTATAAACAATATTCAATGTTCCTGTTGAGCCTCCCGAAACTATTCCGGTAAGGGCATTTACAGTTGCAAGACCTGCATTGCTGCTAGACCATGTACCACCACCTGTAGCATCAGATAATGCTGTGGTAAATCCCACACAAACATTATTGGAACCTGATATAGCCACAGGAGTAGGATTAACTGTAAATGGCATTGTAGCAATGCAACCTGTTGCAGGAATAGTAAATGTTATTGTAATTGCGCCTGTAGCCACACCGGTTACAATACCGCTGGCAGCTCCTATGGTAGCATTTGCTGTATTGCTACTGGTCCACGTGCTTGCGCCTGTGGCATCCGTAAGTGTAGTTGTTAGCCCAACACACACATTATTTGCACCTCCGATAGCTGCAGGTAATGGATTAACTGTAACCAACTGTGAAGTAAGACAACCTGTAGGCAATGTATAAGTAATGTTGGCTGTTGTACTACCAATATTACCGGTAACAATACCTGTACCCGCACCCACACTTGCATTGGCTGGGCTGGCACTTGTCCATGAACCACCACCCGAAGCGCTGGCCAGTGTCGTTGTCAATCCCTGACATACACTAAATGTACCTGTAATAGCAGCAGGGTTTGGATTAATGGTTAAGGTAGCTGTAATTAAACAACCGGTAGGTAATGTATATGTAATGGTAGATGTACCTGCTGCAACGCCGGTAGCAACTGCACCTGCCATTGTAGCCACAGCGGTATTATTGCTAACCCATGAACCGCCCCCTGCATCTGTCAATGTTGTCGATGTACCGGGACATGCCGTCAAGATACCTCCGATCGCTGCAGGTAGCGGATTAACTGTAATTGGATAAATTACATAGCAACTACCGGTAGGCAAAGTGTAAGATATGTTCGGGGTTCCGGCGGAAACACCTGTTACAACGCCCGTACTGTCTATTACAGTTGCAGCAGCAGTACTGCTGCTCCATGTACCCCCACCTGTAGCATTGCTTAATGTGATGGTAGAACCGGCACATACCACATTCAGGCCTGTAATAGCGGCCGGAAGCGGGTTAACAGTAATAGTTGTTGTGGTAATACAACCTGTAGCCACTATACCACAGGTAATTGTAACTGTACCTGCACTCACACCAGTTACAACACCTGAGCCTGCCACAACTGTTGCAATAGCCGTATTGCTGCTGGACCAGGTAATGCCTCCGGTGACTGTTGATACCGTTATAGTAGAACCGACACATACCGAAGTAGGGCCGGTAATAGAAGCTGGTAAAGGATTTACAGTAACAGGCGAAGTAGTATAACAGCCTGTTGCGAGTGTATAAGAAATATTGGTTGTACCCGATGCAACGCCGGTAAGGAAACCTGATCCTGACCATATGGTGGCAACACCTGTTGCGCTGCTCAACCATACTCCGCCTGCAGTAGCATCAGTCATTGTTATGGAAGATCCTGCACATACAGTGAATGTTCCTCCGATTGCTGCGGGATTTGGATTTACTGTAAATACGGCTGTACCTGTACAGCCGCCTGGTAAGGTATAAGTTATGGTAGTGGTGCCGGGAGTTAATGCTGTAACTAATCCTGAAGCTGCATTAATAGATGCAACACCCGGTGCACTGCTGGTCCATGCTCCGCCTGCATAACCATTGGTTAATGTAGTAGAACCGCCCACGCACGCACTGAAAGTACCACTGATACCTGTGGGGGTTTGATTTACGGTAACAATTAATGTACTGGAACAAGCGCCTATTGTATAGCTCATTGTGGGTGTACCGGTAGAATAACCGGTAACAACTCCTGTTGCTGGGTCTATTGTAGCCAGAGCAGGAGAACTGCTGGTCCATGTTCCACCACCGGCATCGCTGAGCGTAATGGTAGAACCGGTACAAACACTGGAGCTGCCTGTAATTGCCGAAGGACTGGCGATTACAGTTATAGGATAGGAAACAATGCAACCACCAACTGTATAATTTATTGTAGGTGACCCTGCTGCTACACCAGTAACAACGCCGGTACCTGCAACAACCGTTGCTTGACCAGGTGTACCACTGGTCCATGTACCACCGCCGGTAGCATCACTTAATGTAATGGACTGTGTTGTACAAACTGAGGTAGGCCCGGTAATCCCCGGAGGGGTTGGGTTTACTGTAACGTTAATAACTGTTGTTGCTGTACCGCCTGCGCCATCTGAAACCTGTATTGTAAAAGCATCGGTACCTGTGTATCCGGCTGTAGGAGAGTAGCTAAACCCTGTTGGTGTAATAGTACCACCAGTCGATGTCATTGTTCCGCCTGTAGCTATACTACCGTGCGAGGGCGCTGATGAAACTGTCCATGTCTCTGTCTGGCCTGCATCTGCATCACTGATAGCTAATAAAGAATTTATTGAGTTAGTACTTGAGTTGATACATACATTCAGGCTTTGCGGGCTACCACCTGTAAAAGTTGGAGCTGAGTTGGGCGCCGGGCCCAATACCTGAATTTCTCTGAAATTAGGATTACTGCTTCCCCCAACATTCGTCATTTGAAGTATAGTTGTAGTCACCGGCGCAAAAGTTATCGAATCTTCGGTACAGGTTGAAACCACTGTATAGTTGTAAAAATTAACGAAACTTGCCCCATTCCAATATTGGATGTTGCAGGACAACATTGGCCTGTTACTTTTGTAAAAAACCAGTTTGCTAAATGTCACTGGTGCGCCCCAGGTATAGGTTATTGTCCCATTTGTAGTTACCCATCCCCAAGGTTGCGCCGACTCTGCACATGATGGACCTGCGGCAATTACACCGTCATTCCAGTTGAGCGGGCCGAATCCTCCGGGAGGCAATCCAACACCACCACCACTGGAACCTGGAGTGCCGGTAAGCTCATAGTGAACCTGGCCAAACAGATGCTGCGAAAACGACAGGGCAACTAGAAAAAGCAGAGCATAACTAACTATACTACGCTTTAATGTACATAAAATAGTGAATTTGGATACCATAAAGTTTAATTAATTGATTGTTACCAATACATTGCCATTCTTCGAAGTCCATACTAAAGTTAAATCGCCACCCTTACCTGCACACTCTGATATTTTGAGGGTTGCCCGGTTGCTGAATTTGAACTCGGATTTACCAACCAGGTTCGATGCTTTTACTTCGCATGCCCCTGAAGGGTCTGTAAAAAGGGCATTAAGGCTTGTAAAAACTATGGCAGAACCAGAAGTGCTTCCCAACCAGTTTATCTCCGATATGGATTGGTAAACCACCTTCGATGATGCGGCAACTGGTGTAGTAACTGAGGCGAAGGTTCTGTTGCTATTGTTGTTATCGACGCCACCTAACTGAAAGAAAACAGAAGTTTTTGAATTATTGACAATAGTAACTGCCTGCGCACATGCATCCACCTTGCTGAAGACCATAGCTGCAATGACCAAAAACATGGTTGCGCATGTAAACGTTTTGCTACCGACTCCCCTGACTTTCAAGTGTAATTTTCCTGATCTCATAATCATGCTTTATTTTATAAAAATACTCAGAAATAGGCTAAATATATAAATTTTATAATGCATAAAATCGAAGCCCCGGCATAGCAGTATGCGGCACTTTAACAATATGAATTGTAAACATAATGCTTTATTCTAAAAAAAACAAAATATAGCACAAATAAATAGGCGAAATGTTAGCACTGAAAATTCACATTAAAAATGAGCAAACATATACGCAGGCATGCATACAAAACAGATATAATAAAATACAGGTAGAAAAGCCCGAAAAATACATCAAATAAATAATGCATACTACCCTATTGCTCATTAAAATTCAGGTCCTTCCCGAATGTTTCTGTGGTCATAAACACGGCTATGGTGCTGATGGCCATAACAATAAAACCGGTAACTGCGCCTGCATTTATATAGCCAAAGCCCGGCTTCAGGGCATTGAAAAGCAAAATCATAATAGGCAATGAGCCTCGCACCATATTGGGCACTGTGGTAGCCGCGGTTGCACGCAAATTTGTCCCAAAATGCTCGGCAGCCATGGTTACAAATAATGACCAGAAACCTGTGCCGAAACCCATGGCCATACATATAATATACATATTGGTTGAGTTACCCCCCTTCTGAAAGAAAAACGAGGCAATACTTACAATAGTGATCGAATAGAAAATATACAATGCCTTTTTACGGCTCTTTAGCCAGTTGCTGAGAAACCCACCCAAAAGACCACCAATGGATATAGTGATATAGGATAGCATTACCGCCTTACCTGCATCCACAGGATCGTTTTCACTGAACCCGAAATTTTTGGCAAATTCTTTCGAGAAGGTGATTAGAATACCTATCACATACCACGTAGGCAGCCCTATAAGAATGGCCAGCAGGTAGGTCTTAAAACGCCGGGCATTGTTAAAAAACATCAGGAAATTGCCTTTCTGAACTTTCTCCCCCTGCATATCATGAAACATGCCTGATTCAAAAACACTAACCCTCATCAGCAACAGGCATATCCCCAGTGCACCTCCCACAAAATAACAGATCCGCCAATCGAATGCATGAGCTACAAAATAGGCTGCAACCGCACCTGTAAGCCCAATGCCTGCAACTATCGAAGTGGCTTTACCCCTGTTTTCCTTGGTTACCAGTTCACTTACAAGTGTAATACCTGCGCCCAATTCTCCGGCAAGCCCGATACCGGCTATGAACCGGGCAATAGCGTATTGATTTACTGTCTGCACAAAACCATTGGCAAAATTGGCCAGCGAATAAAGAATGATAGACCCGAAAAGCACACTTAACCGGCCTTTTTTATCGCCCATAACCCCCCAAAGCACACCGCCAATGAGCAAGCCATACATCTGAATACTTATAATGAATTTTCCTTCCGAATCGCACAAAACATCGCTGAGCCCTATGCCCTTCAGACTTTTTACCCTAATGATACTAAAAAGAAGCAAGTCGTAAATATCCACAAAGTAACCCAGGGCGGCTACTATCACAGGAATACTGAATATACCAATAACCTTGCTTTGTTTCATCCGGCTTAATTTTACTTAGTTTGTACTTTCAGCTTCGGGTCTCTTTTTCCCGAATATCATCTTGAACAGAACTGGACCTGTTGTAACTAATATGATGAGCACTACTATAATATCAAGATGGCTTTTAACCCATTCATTTTCACCAAGTACATACCCGATGGTAGTCATACTTATTACCCATGCAAAGCAACCAATAATATTATAGGTGATGAATTTTCTATAATTCATATCTACCATTCCTCCTACTATAGGTGCAAATGTGCGCACAATCGGGAGAAAGCGGGCCAGAAGGATGGCAACCCCTCCTTTCTTTTCATAAAAATCATGCGCCTGCATGAGGTGCTTTTTCTTGAAAAGCAGCGAGTCTGGCCGTTTCATAAGCATATGGCCTGATTTATTTCCGAACCAGTACCCTACAATATTGCCAGACACACCAGCCAGTGTGAGTAGCAGGATCCAGTACACTAAATTGAGAATAGCAATTTCGAATGGCGAGTGGAGGCCAGATATGATCATGCCACTAACAAAAAGTAAAGAATCGCCGGGCAGGAAAAAACCTACAAATAAGCCGGTCTCGGCAAAAATGATAAACATGACAAGGTATAAACCGTAATGCGCGTTGATCCAGTCTGCGTTCGTAAGGTTATGGAATAATTCTATTAATTGATGCATATTTTTGTACTTGGGGGGTGAAAATAAAAAAAATTACGCGAACTACCTATTTGCCACACACAAATGCCTGATTCACGAATCAATATATCTAAATTTGACACCTGTAACTTCTCTATTCTCCTTTTATGGCATAGATTTTGTGGCAAATAATATTTATCCCAGGTCAAAACATTAATTTTAGGTTTCCGCAAACTGTAAAACATAGCTAATGAAATTTTTACTCTCTACCTTATTTATAATATTATCAGTCGCAGCTTCCGCACAAAATTTCGATTGCCTGCAGGCTGGCGCAAAGAACTATTTCATCAATGGCAAGGGCTATGTAAGAGGAATAAGAATTGACTCAGTTACATCCAGTGGCAGCGACCAGATATTTTATCCTTACAAAACACAGCGAATCAGTAAATACCTTACAGGTACTGCTCCTGTTAGTTTCGAGGGCGGTAGCTGGCTGGGGGGTAAAGTCATCAGGCGTGCCGATGGAACCTACCTTTTCGACAACCTTTGGGATACCGTAGTTATTAAAACCCACGCTCCCCTTGGCGCTTCCTGGACGTTTTATGATGATACTTCTCATTTCTCTTATACGGCCATGGTTACAAGTATCGATACGATGACCATTTTCGGCGTTCTCGACTCGGTGAAAAAAATCTCCGTTTTTTGCGACAGCGATATGATGTCCTATGCCAATGACCCGGTAAATAATTTCCAGATCTGGATCGGTAAAAACTTCGGCTTTGTGCAGGTATTCGATCTCTATACTTTTCCCTACCACAAACCGGATACTATTGCTTTTACACCACCCCATACTAGCCGCCATATCCGCTTCATAGATTATTACCTCGATGTAGTGCTGGGCAACCTTGGCACCTGCGATCTCGGATGCGCCAATAATGCGCCCGATACCGTTAATTCCATCTTCAGGCTCTTTAATTTATATAATCCGCGTCGCTCAGAGATCTATAATTTCGCTGTTGGCGATGCTTATGAAAACCATTTTGTAGCTAACGGCGTATATACACCTTATTTTTTCCAGTCTTATACTTTAGATTCAGTCTTCACCAAAACTACCGGCACATCGGGCATTACTTATACCGGCAGTGAACGCACCATGGGCATCTCGCTGGCCGCCACAGTGCCCACTACCAGATGGGATACCACCTATACTGTTGGACCGTACAATCAGCTTGGCGATACCGCCTACCTCATCAGCAAACTAAAGATGCCCGAAGAATCTACCGCAGATTATTTACTCCACTATTTCCCGAAAAACATCCCTTACAGTGGCTTGTGCGACAGTCCGGCGGCCTATGTTCTAGACCAGGATTATAAAGCCACAGGATTCGGATATGACGGAACTGTTTACAGGGCTTCCTATACATCCAATACTTACAGTAAAGGTTATGGCCTGACTGGTAAATCTAATTTCAATTCAACAACCGGAACAGTACAACAGCAAAGCTATAATTTCTACTATAAAAGCGCCGATACCTGCGGATACTTTGTTAGCGCATCCAGGCCTCACAATGCAGGTGTTGGCAACATTAGTGGAAATAACAGATTCACCATTTTACCCAATCCCGCATCCGGCCACATCAGCATATCCTGTTACCAATCACTCAACTCAGACATTTCAATCACAGTTTATGATGTCACCGGCAGGGCTGTTTTCACTGACAAAGCTAATCTCCTGAATACCTATTCAATAAACACTTTCTCATGGATCAATGGATTGTATTTAGTGGCCATTCAGGATAATGAAGGAACTATTCAGAAAGAGAAAGTTGTCATTCAAAAATAACTTCATCCAACAATCCTGATCCTCAAAACAGCGGCAACTGGTTGTTCACCACCCTCCTGAAATCATGGGTATTTAATTTCAGGTGCGTTTCATTCAGGTGAAACTTGCGGCAGTATATCTGAAACTGGTTTTTGATGAGCTCCGCAAATTTGCCATCGCCTGCTATCCTGTTTCCCCAGCGGCTGTCGCTTACCTTACCATCATGGCAATCAGCTATCTGCCGCCACACCTTATCGGCCTTGTCCGGGAAGCTTTTGTAAAGCCAGTCTTTAAAGATCCCCTCAACCGCCCCATTGAGCCGCACCACCGTATAGCCTGCCCACTGTGCCCCTGCCTCACTGGCAGCTTTCAGCACATCGTGCATATGCATATCATTCAGGCCGGGAATCAGCGGCGCATTCATAACACCGGTTGGCACGCCCGCCTTGCTGAAAGCCTCCAGCACTTTAAGCCGGGTAGCATACGAAGCCGTCCTGGGCTCCAGCACCCTGCGCAGGTCTTCATCCAACGAATTGATAGAAGTAAGCACCCTCACCAGGTTCAGTTTCGAAAGCTCCTTGATAATATCCATATCCCGCAGCACAAGGGCATTCTTGGTAAGTATGCCCACAGGGTTCCTGAATTCAAGGCATATCTCCAGCAATGCCCTGGTAATTTTCATCTTCCGCTCTATAGGCTGGTAGCAGTCGGTATTGCCACTGAGCGAAATGGTAGCCGGCATCCACTTTTTATTGCTTAACAATTTACGCAACAGGGCAGGCGCATTCTTCTTTACCACTATCCGGCTTTCAAAATCAAGGCCCGCGCTGTAGCCCCAGTATTCATGACTGTTGCGGACGTAGCAGTACACACAGCCATGTTCACAACCCTGGTAAGGATTTGCCGACCAGAGCATACCCACATCCGGACTGGTTACTTCATTTACCAGTGTTTTGCTCTTATCTATTATATAATCCGTACTTCGCTTCTCCTCCTCCCAGTCATCCACCCCCTCCACATGCTCCTGCACATACTCCCCCTTCAGAAACCTGTTCTTAGGATTGTACTGAGCCCCCCTGCCCTTTTCAAACCGATCATTTGCCACCTGGTTGATCATACTTTTTTACTATTGGGTCGAATTGGATTGGGTGTAAGTCGATTTTGTTAGACAAAAGAACAAAACCAAAAAGCCAATTTTAATATCAATATTTCCAACTAAGAGCTAAATTAACCAAAATTGTTCGTTTATTTGGATTTTAAATCAAATATAAATTATCTCCCTAAAATCACATTCAATCCCCCCTCAACTTATTAACCATTCAACCTATCAACTTATTAACCATTCAACTTATCAACTTTTCAACCTATCAACTTATCAACTTATCAACTAATCAACTAATCAACCATTCAACCTATCAACTTATCAACCTATCAACCTATCAACCTATCAACCATTCAACCATTCAACTTATCAACCATTCAACTTATCAACCATTCAACCATTCAACCATTCAACTAATCAACCATTCAACTAATCAACTTATCAACTTATCAACTAATCAGCTTATCTTTGCCGTCCGACAAATTATTTTTATACTATGTCATCTACCTGGTTCAGGCGTAATAAGAAAGGAATACTGACTACTACTGGCGAAAAGAAGGAGACTCCTGATGGCTTGTGGCACAAATGCTCCAATTGTAAAGCCACCACTACCGTTAAGGAATTGCACGACAACCTGTTTATCTGTTATAAATGCAATTATCATAACCGCATTAATGCCAAAGAATATTTCGAGATCCTTTTTGATAACAACAAGTATGAGTTGCTTTTCGAAAATATTATACCGAAAGACTTCCTGGGATTCGTGGATATGAAGCCATATGATGAGCGACTGGTAGAAGCCCGGAAAAACACCGGCCTCACCGATGCTATGACAGTGGGTGCAGGTAAAATGAATAACCTGGGTTTTGTAGTAGCCTGCATGAATTTCAACTTTATTGGTGGCTCAATGGGCTCGGTAGTAGGTGAAAAAATAAGCAGGGCTATAGATTACTGTATTGCTCACGAACTGCCACTCATGGTTATCTCCAAGTCGGGCGGGGCGAGAATGATGGAGAGCGCGTTTTCGCTCATGCAGATGGCCAAGACCGCTGCCAAGCTTACCCAACTGGCCAAGGCCAAACTCCCCTACATATCATTGATGACCGACCCTACTACCGGTGGCGTTACTGCATCGTATGCCATGCTGGGCGATATCAACATAGCCGAGCCCAATGCCCTGATCTGTTTTGCCGGTCCCCGTGTTATCAAGGAGACTATCAAGAAAGATCTGCCGGATGGCTTCCAGCGCTCCGAATTCCTGCTGGAACATGGCTTCCTCGATTTTATAGCCGACCGAAAGACCCTGAAACAAAAGCTTACCCAGACTATTGAGTGGTTTATGAAGGGCCGCACAGCCAAAGCTTCCTAGTCTGTTTTAGTAGTAGTTTACCATTAACCACCCATCATTGTCAGACAACGTTTACATAAAAAACAAACCGGCAACCTTTGAGTATGCCATCGAAGACCGCCTTAAGGCCGGTATCATGCTCACAGGGTCTGAGATCAAATCGGTGCGCAACAGCAGGGTTAGTTTCAACGACAGTTATTGCTTTTTCAGCAATGGCGAGCTCTGGATCAAAAGCCTGCACATAGCCGAATATGTAAATGCCGGCTATGCCGGTCATGTCCCCACCCGCGACCGCAAACTGCTGCTGCAGAAGAAGGAACTTATTAAGTGGGAAACCAAAGTAAAGGAAAAAGGTTTCTCCATTGTCCCGCTCAATATGTTTATCAACGAAGAGGGTTATGCCAAAGTGGAGATTGGCCTGGGCAAGGGTAAGAAGCTGCACGACAAGCGCGAAAGCATCAAATCGAAAGATGTGGAGCGCGAAATGAAACGCTACCTCAAGTAAATCACCCTTTTACCCCTTTAACCTTTACCCCTTTACCCCTTTACCCTTTTACCCTTTTACCCTTTTACCCCTTCACCCCTTTACCCCCTTTTACCCCTTTACCCTTATACCACTACTTCATTAAACTCAATATCGTGATGGGCCAGCTCTATCAGCAATGGCCGGTATACCGACTGCATATTGGGCAGCAATACGCCCACCGGTGGTTGTATCTGTTTGGTGAGTACCATGCGTGCCAGCATGCCCATAGGCAATCCTACTGTTTTGGCCATGGCCGAAAAGTCCCGGCTCTCGCCCTTGAGCACTAATGTACTCAGCAGCTTAACCTTATTGTTTTTATGCAGGTACTCTACCTCATGCTGCATCACGATCATATCCTTTTCTTCGGGGGCCATCTGCCAATTGTCCATAAGCAAATCGAGCAGCAGATCGGCGGAGGAATTGTAGCCGTGCTTTAAGGGCGTTTCGGAAAAAAGGCCGAGCCATTCCAGCATGCTCATTACCTTCTCGTTAGGTGCCACCTGCAGTATGCCGGCGATATGCGCAACCAGCGGGGTATTGCTGTCGCAGCCCGATTTCAGTCTGAGCCAGCTTGCATAAGTAAAGCCTGTGGTATCAAATGCATCCTCCTGACTGGTAAGGCCCAACTGGATCAGCGCCTGCCAGCCTATGCAGAAATCGGGATACCGGAGGGTTGCCCTCATGAAGGTTTTTATATCGGGTACATCATAAAGATCAAGATAGCGCAATGAATCGCGGTTGGGGTAATAGGCCAGTTGGCCGATACCGTCTATATTGATCTTCTTGTTGTGCTCAAACATCTGTTCGTAAACCACCTCCAGGTGCTTGCCCCTGCTCAGGTATTTGGCGCCGCCAAAACCGGCAGTGATAACATTGCGGGGGTTCCAGCTAAATTTATAATGCCAGGGGTTGTTATCGTTTTCGGGGGCTACAAGGCCGCCGCAGTATGACTTGAAACTGGTAATAGAACCGCACACCCTGTGTATGCCATGAATGATCTTATTGGCCGACATATGGTCGATACCGGGATCAAGGCCCATTTCGCACATAAACATCAGGCCGGCATCTTTTACTGCCTGATCCATTTCCTTCATCTCATCAGAGATATAGGAAGAAGTAATGAGGTTCTTTTTATGCTTGAGGCAGTCTTTTGCCAGGTGAATATGCAGATGTGGCGGCATGAGCGAAACCACTATATCGGCCATCTTCACCAGCGGTTCGCGCTCGGCTGCACTGGTAATATCTATAACTGCCGCCTCGCCATAATCGCTGTCACCTATTTTCCCGGCTATTGATATTGCATCGCCATCAGCAATGATGACTTTCCATTTATTGCGGGAGGCATGATTTAATAAATATTTTATTAGGTATATAGACGATTTACCTGCACCGGCAATCAAGATTGTAAACATAAAATAACTGTATATATCAGTCTGAAAAATAACAAAACCCGCACAAATGTAGTGCTTAAGGCTTGTTTTTTAGTGAAATAAGCATACTTTATTTTTTTACAAATACATATTTTTTTGCAAGTTATGCATATGAGGGAGGTTTAATAATTTCCAATGTGGGAATTTCCAATTTCCAATTGGGCGTGAAAGGCGCGAAAAACTATTTTTTAAGCCTGTATTGCCTGCCAGGCGCGAGTTTACTTTTCTTTTCTACAGTCCCGATGGAAGGATCGGGATAGACGCCAAGAAAAGAGTAACAAAAGAAAGTGCCGCCCTTTTTAAATTGCTGCGCCACCGCTAAAGCTAAGGCGGCACGCGGTCCGCGACAAAAGAGTTAGCTCTACGCTGTGGTTGTGGGGGAATGCTAACCACCTCCCCCTTCGGGTACTCCTCCTAACAAATAGGAGGAGAGACGCCGGGAGGCGGGTTTCAATATAGCTTCATTAACTCTTTCGTGGTTCCCTGATTTATTCTTTGAGTTTGATTTGTAATTTTTGTTTTCAATATAATTGCAGGATTTCGAATTGGTTTTCAAGGTTTTATGGTTTGAGAATTGCAGCGTATCAGAATCAGAATTTTCAGGATTATGCACCTCCGCTGAAGAAGCTATGGCGCACGAAGTTGAATTTTCAGAATTGTGTTGTCGGAACCGTTGATTTTCGCTGGTTTGATTGATTGAGTTGATTTTTCTTTCAGTTTCTTGCTTATAAAGTTGGGTTTCCGGTAAGCTTATTATGATTGTTGTGTTGTGTTTGCATTTTTTAGTGGGTTTGGGGCATAGGAACTCTGACTGTTAAGAAACAGAAACAGTGCGAGGTTAAATAGGTATTATTTTAGGTTATGCGGCCTTACGGGAGCGTTCCAGCTTGC
The DNA here is from genome assembly GCA_903903635.1 of uncultured Bacteroidota bacterium. Taxonomy (GTDB): domain Bacteria; phylum Bacteroidota; class Bacteroidia; order Chitinophagales; family Chitinophagaceae; genus Nemorincola. The sequence goes on along the minus strand of CAIUZK010000005.1, from coordinate 2,437 downwards.
GGCGTTGGGCGCGGTTGAGTGGTGGGGTTTGTTGGAACTGTGGTTTTAGTTGTGGCATTATGTTGTTGAAGAGTTCGTCGAATTCTGATGGATGTGCATCTGGGTGTTCGGAAAGGTATTTTGCTTTGGTCTGTTCGAGTGCCTTCTGGTATTTTTCGGGGTACTGTTTCTTGTAATTTTCGAGTTCTTCCAATGACAATCGGGCTGGTTCTTTTTCGGTGATGGGCTGGGGTTTAGGTGTTTCGCTTATGGGAGTTTGTTGTGGACTTTGGAATTGGATCTTGTTGTTTTTTGAGGCTTTTACACGGGTTGCCAGGAAGCCATCTATGTAGGGTTTTATTTGTTCTGCCATATCGGGGTTTTGCTGCTCGACAAATTCCAGGAAGTAGGTGTTGAGTTCTATGTTTTCGCTGAGGGTGTTGCGGGTGCGGAGTTTGGTAATTGTGTTGACCAGCTTGTGCATGGAGTTGACTTCGAGGTGGGTTACGGGTTTGTCTTTCCTTTCATCTGAAAGCAGATGATCCTGCAGGTTTGCGAGGATGTGGTAGCAGTTGTCTATTAGTTTGATGGGCATGTGCTGTGCGCATTTTTTGATTTCAGCCCAGCCGTTTTCTTCGATCCAGTAGTACAGGGTGCGTTCGCTGACATTTAGGATCTCGGCAATCTGAGAAATTGGGATGTCTGTTTGAAAGTAGATGCGCTGTGCGGCTTCTTTTTGTTCCAGTTTCATATTCCTTATTTTTTGGCGTTAATTTTGGTTTATTTCCATTTTATTGTTCAAAGATAATTATAATGGAAATGATTTCCAAATAAAATAGAGTATTTAATTTCCAATGTGAAGACCTGATGTGCGCGAGTTTACCACCCCTGATTGTACTCGGCCTTCGCCTCGTCCAATCGTCCCACTTACAATGACGTGTTTGCAATACAATGATAATCATGCTGCTACATTTTTTAGTGCATATCCATATTTTGCTGCTTCTTTTTTTAGAAAGGCAACCCGCTTGGCTTCTTGTCTTGCCGTATCGACCTTTAATTTGTTTTTGTCAAAACTGGTTTTGTTTTTAACCATGTGATAAAAAACGACTGCAATTTTTCTTGCTATTGCTTTGATTGCTTTTTTTGTACCTCTTTGGGTAGAAATAAAACGGGTACGGGAGGAATTTTGCAATCTGTTTTTCTACCCTATCAACCGGATTACTAACCGGTTTTATGACGGTCTGCACGCTAAAAACAAGCAACTATGGAATCAATAAAAGGTAAGATTGTAAAGACTGAAACTGTTGATAGGACAAGTGCAAAAAGGCTGATGAATATCTTATACCTAAAGTATATGAAATTAACGGTCGACTGTCCTAAGTGCGGTAATCTTGCAGAAAAGATTCCATTAAAAAGGTTAGCTCGTGATCTTCGGGATTATCTCACAGAACTAAATGTATTTCATTGTTTCGCTTATTGGTGTAAATATTGTGAAGAATCGGATATCGAAATACCAAGTTATTTTTAATACTCATATGCCTCTTTAAGTTAGTAAACTGCGGGACTGGCTATTGCTTCACAAACTTCCTGACTTCTGTACTGTTTATCCTTATGAGGTACATGCCCGGTGTTAGGTTCGATACATCAACGTGTATCAATTGAGCGTTGTACTCATGGGAATATACTATCTGCCCAACAAGGTTGTTGATTGCAATTGTGCTTATCTTATCTTTGGCATTGATGGTAAGAACTGCGGTGGCAGGGTTTGGGGAAATTTGAATATTACTATCGCTATTAATAATAGCAACTTCTGTTGGGCAGTGGTGAACATTAACGGGAGAAGTCTTAAAACAACCTGTTGACAATGTATACGAAATATTTGCAGAACCGGTTGCTGTTCCTAACAAGATACCTGAAATAGAACCGACTGTTGCAATTGCAGTATTACTACTTGACCAAATACCACCAGATGTGGAATCAACTAAATTGGATGTTGAATCTACGCAAATATTTATGTTTCCAGTAATCACTGATGGATTAGGATTTACAATTACAAGTGTTGTTTCATATCCTATCGAACCACCCTGGTAGGTTATTATTGCCGAACCTACAGATAGCCCTGTAACAAAGCCTGTTACTGAATTAACGGATGCTACAATTGGGTTGCTGCTACCCCATCTTCCACAAGAAAAAGATGAGCTTAAAGTTGTAGAAGACCCTTTGCAAATAAACATTCTTGGCAGCGTATCAAGTGGGCAAAAAGAGAAAGGGTATGAGTATTTTGCTATGAATACCGTTTCAATGCCAAAACCAGCTAACCTGGATATTCCGCGTAAAGTGACCCCTCTTTTCCTCGCCAAACTGACCCACCATAGTTAATCTCAAAAATGAGTGCGTTATTTAGTTGCTTCACTGTTACAAATATAGTTTACTTAATCCGTTTCATTTGTGTCATTAT
>CAIUZK010000004.1 GCA_903903635.1 uncultured Bacteroidota bacterium | reverse complement strand
CTCTATCTGCGAATAATGAATTATTTAAAGACTTTTGCAACGAAATAAAAATGGAACGGCAAAGCCCTCACCGAGGCAAATAAAAATGAAAATGAACGAGGTAATAGAACGAGTAAGATGGAGGGAGTTATTTTGTCAACGTTCCTTACGCAAAAAAAGTATAACGTGCTGAAAATAAGCCAGTTGCAATTTTAAAAACTTCCGATTTCCGGAAACTTCCGGAAGCAAACCAGAAGTTTTTAGCCCAAAACCAGAAGTAAAACCAGAAGCAACCGGAAGCAAAACCAGAAGTTTTATGAAGCAAACCAGAAGCGGGAAATGCTGCTCATCCTGGCGCGAATCTGTAGTATAGCCTTTGTGCATAGCTGACTCGTCTTGGCAATTTGCCTGGTTGGTAACTGGAATTCATATAATCTGCTAATAATATCTTCTTTTACCCGCCATAGCTCTTTTCATGCGAAGGAGGGGTAAACCCCATTTTCTACCAGCAGAGTGCCGAAGTTGAAAATATAGATTCTTCGTACTCCCCGGAACAAGGTCCCGCATATCGTTAGCTTGCCGAATCGATCAACGGGAGGGGACAGGGGTAAAAATCATCGTTCGCAGCCTGTCGCCCGGGGCCTATTTCGTTATAGTATACAATGGACAAACCATGGTTGGTAATGGTCGGTTTGTGAAAAAATAAGTATATTTATTGAAAGTAACTGTAGGTAAAACTACAGTTACTTTCTTCTAAAAATTGGTTTATGAAAAAAACTTTGTTTTTTACTTTGTTTTCCCTGCTTTATTTAGCTAATAGCTATGCTCAGACCATCACCACCGTTGCAGGTACTGGTTTTGGTGGCTATAGCGGTGATGGCGGCCCAGCTACTGCTGCCAAATTATATTTTCCAAATTTCGTAGCTGTAGATAAAGTCGGGAATGTTTTTGTTGCAGATGATAACGCAACTGTGAGAAAAATAAATACTTCAGGCATTATAAGCACCTTTGCCGGCATTGCCGACTCTGCTGGGTACAATGGTGATAACATACCTGCAACGGCTGCAAAACTTACTGTTATATATGGTCTGGCATTCGATAAACACAATAATGTTTATATCTCAGACTTTAGTAATCACAGGATCAGGAAAGTAGATGCAGCCGGGATCATTACCACTTTTGCCGGCAATGGCTCAGTTACGCCATCAGGTAAGGGCGGTCCAGCCACGGCCGCAGGTCTGGGGACTGTAAGGGGTATTTGCTTCGATACCGCTGGCAATCTATACATTGCCGGAATAGAAGAGGTACTTAAAGTGGATACGAGCGGCATTATTACCCGCTATGCGGGAACTGGAGCTGTTGGGTTCAGTGGAGATGGAGGGGCGGCTACCAATGCACAACTACATACGCCAATAGGCGTAATGATGGATTTGAACGGTAACCTTTATTTAGGCGATGATGGCAATTACCGGATAAGGAAAGTAAGTAGCGCTGGTATAATTACTACTATTGCCGGTACAGGCATTGTTGGTTACAGCGGAGATGGAGGACAGGCTACCGCTGCAAATTTAAACCATCCTAGTAATGTGTTTCCTGACAATTGTGGTAACTTATACATCGCCGATTATTTTAACAATAGAGTACGAATGATAAATAGTGCAGGGCGGATAAGTACTATAGCAGGCACAGGGGTGATTGGATACAGCGGCGATGGCGGACCCGCCACATCTGCAATGATATCAAGGCCTCTATCTGTCTGGCTGGATAGTGCAGGAAGCATTTATATTGCGGCTCAAGGGAACCACAGTATACGCTATATACATATGGATAGCTGCAGGAATACTACAGAGGTGGGCTCACAAATTATTACAGAGCCTAAGCTCCATGTGTTTCCCAATCCGGCTGCGGGGGTGTTTACTATAAATATTTCATCTCCCACCAATGAAACTGCGGAGGTGGTAATAACCAACATGATGGGTAAAACAATCAAGGTATTTACCACCTCCACAAATAAAGAAACGGATTTGAACCTGAATGTAGCGCCGGGTATGTATATAGTGACTGCAACTAAAGTAAATGGGAGATGGATGGATAAGGTGCTGGTAGAATAGTTTTTGGTTCATGGCGAATCCTCGCTAACGCACAGAAGCCACGCATCGAGCGTTTCGGCTGCGACTTTGATTTCATCAACGTTCCATTTTATGCAAGTCGCATCGATGGTAAAATAATCATTAAGACACATTAGGGCTTTTTGTTTTAATTTGGCAGAATATTCTAACCCTTCAGCAATGGAAGTAAGGCAACCCGAAATAAGAACTGTAAATGTGACCAGGTATATAACACCGTTGCGGGAAGGGGGATCAATGCCTGCCATTGCCGAAGCCGATGATGGATTTTTGTATGTGCTCAAATTCAGAGGGGCCGGCCAGGGTAGCAGGGCGCTTATTGCTGAACTTATTGGCGGTGAAATTGCCCGTGCACTTGGGTTGCGCATTCCCGAACTTGTGTTTGCCCGGCTTGATGAAGCTTTTGGCCGCACCGAACCGGATGAAGAAATACAGGATCTGCTCAAGGCCAGTGTAGGGCTAAACCTTGCGCTCCATTACCTTTCAGGTTCCATAACTTTTGATCCTGCTGTTACGGTTGTTGATGCTAAACTTGCTTCGCAGATCGTGTGGCTGGATTGCCTGTTGCTGAATGTAGACCGCACTGTGAAGAATACCAATATGCTGTCGTGGCATTCCGAGCTCTGGCTCATTGATCATGGCGCATCATTGTACTTTCATCACACCTGGATGCACATGGAAGACCGGGCTATAAAGCCGTTTGTACATGTAAAAGATCATGTATTGCTCAGGTGGGCCGGTATGCTGGATGAGGTAAACCAGGCGTATCAATCCATTTTAACTGAACCGGTTATCAATTCAATAGTATCTTTAATCCCGGATGAATGGCTGGAAGGCGAATCGCCCTTTGAGTCGTTTGCCCACCACAGGCAGGCTTATGCCAGTTTCCTGTTATCCCGAATTGCACATGCTGCATCATTTGTAAAAGAAGCCCAATATGCAAGATCAGCAATTATTTGAGTATGCCGTAATCCGCATTGTTCCCAGGGTGGAACGCGAAGAGTTCCTGAATGTTGGCGTGGTGCTGTATTGCGCCAAAACAAGATACCTGAATGCTTTATGCAGGCTTGATGAGTCGCGGCTGCTTTCTTTTGGTTGCGATGCCGATATTCATGAACTTAATGCTTACCTGGCATCGTTTATTGCTATATGCCAGGGCAATAAAGAAACCGGGGGGGCATTAGCACAGCTTCCTGTTGCAGAGCGCTTCAGGTGGCTTACGGCCACACGCAGCACTGTGGTACAAACATCTAAAGTACATCCGGGCTTCTGCAGCAATGCCGATGAAAAGCTCGCGCAGTTATTTGCTCAGTTGGTGCTTTGATCACCTTCCTTGCCAGCAAAAATATTTGTCTCTTAAATCAGTAAATAAAAAGCCCCGCACAATATGCAGGGCTTCACTAATAAATATCACTCAATGTTAGTTTACTTTTCTTCCTGCTACTACTTTAGCAGCATTTTCTTTCTTGTAAGTCTGGTTCTTCCTTACTACCAGTTTAGCTTCAGCAGCGCTGTTGCAGCTTCCGCACTGAACCTGATAAGTAGAGTTGTCATAAAGCACATCAACCATACCCAGGTGCCAGTTGGTACCTACAAGGATAAAGTTGTTGTTGCCATAAAGCGCACCAAACTCAATAGTTTTACCGGCAACATCGAAGCTAACCTTCAGATTGTCGCCATCAACTTTTTCGCATACACCTGGTGTATAAGCAGGAATAACCAGTTCGTTTACATACTGTCCGTTATCAAACAGGATGATACCTGATTTTACAGTGCCCTTTTCAGAACCCATAAGGCGCCTTAAAACCAATTTCTGGTCAACATAGAATTGAATCTTCTTGATATCAATATTGTCGTGCTCCAGACGTTCTTTCAGCAATTTTGAGAAGGTAATGTAAGTGGTATCATATACATGACCATCTGGTTTGGTAGCAAAGGCCTTCCTGTTGCAACTGGTGCTGCAAAAAAGGCAAATGATCAAACTCATTGATGACATCAGAACGAGTATCGTTTTTTTCATAAAAGGCAATTTAATGTTTGTTTTAAAAAATAATTTTCCTTTTTCCTGGTTCCCTTTTTTCAAAGATAAAATCTGCAATACCAGTTGTGCAAATTACCTCCGGCAACCTGAAAGCCTTAATCCAATTGATGAAAAAACCGGATTAATTGAATGCAAGATAAATCTTTAAGTTTAAAAACAAAGGGTTTGGCTGTATTTTTAAACTTATCAGGCTCATTCAATAAAACAGGTTGCCATTAATGACATCGTAACAAAGCAGGTTATTTCAAACCATACGTACTGCAAATAATATTAATTTCAATCCTGTTGGTTATTATAGGGAGCACAAGATAATTACTAATGTTATAAAAACAAAAGGTTTTGCCACAGGTTATTAAAAAATAATGGCACGGGGCAAAATAGATATTGCCAGAATGACCAATATGGATAAGGTTGTTTTTATCCCTTTTTAACAAGGCTTCTCTGGTTTTTGCATCTCCCGTTTTATTCCGGCTTTAAAGCAGGCACACAGCATTAAAGATATTATTATTACGATGATAGGATAAATATTTAGAACCAACTATTTTTTGCATTAAATTTGCATTTTCCAGAAAATTATTGCTATCATTGTATGGTTTTTCGGTTTGAACCTTAAATATTTTAAAATAAATTGCCTTTTATGAAAAGAAAGATGCTACTCTTTACACTTGCTTTACCTGTTTTTTTGTGCCAGAATGTACAGGCCCAAACAGCCTCAAGACTTATTGGCAAAGCCAATCTGGTTAATAATGGCGCTTCATTCACACCGGTTGATTCAACTAACTATACATATTCCGGTAACAGGGGTGGAGACCTTAAGCATACTTTGATGTATGATAATTCCAATACCTGGAATTATCTCGGCGATACCGCTTATAGCAATGCCTGGGCCTATTCCCAGACTTTTGATGCCAATAATCATGTAACCAGTTATATTGCTCAGTATTGGAGTGGTACAGGATGGGTTCTATCTACAAAAAACCTTTACTACTACGACACAACAATGAAATTGAGCGCTGTGATTCAGCAGAACTGGAGTGGTACTTCATGGACTCCTGTTTCTCAGAATGTGTATACTTACCTCGGCAGCAAACTTGTTGAAGATCGGTTTCAGGTTTGGAATGGCCTGACTACTTCCTTTGAAAACAACAGCCAGAAAAATTATTATTATGATATGGTTTCCGGTAATAAGATCAATGAAACTGATATTGCATGGGTTTCGGGTGTTCCGGTTAATCAGGCTGAATATATTTATACATACACTGGTTCCGGTCAGTTAGCAACCAAAACTTACAGCACATGGAATGGAGCTAGCTGGGATAACCAAAATCTGGTTACCAATACGTATGATACTACCGGCAACATGACTAATGTGCTTGCTCAATATTATAATCCATCTACTACTTCATGGGTTAACCAGAATATGCATTTATACAGCAGTTTTACATCTGCTCATAATCCAATGAACGATATTGTGCAGACTTATGATACTACTGCCGCTGTTTGGAATAATGTTATGCAGTATACTTATAGTTATAATGCATATGGTCAGATCATTCATTCTGAAGGTATGTCTTGGAACACTATTCATATATTTGAATCTGCGCTGAATGATCCTAAAGCAAATTATTACTATGAAACTTACAGCACAAACGTAGCTGTAAAGAACATTGGTAATGCATCAAATGAAGTGAATGTTTATCCTGTTCCTGCTCAGAATATGTTGTTCATCGACCTGAATTGGAATGAAGCACAAACTGCTACTATTGCAATTTACGATATGACCGGTCGTGTTGTGAGCCAGTGGGAAGCGCCAATGGGTAATCAGTACCACAGCACAATTCCTGTAGGAACATTGACTGCAGGTAACTACCTCGTAAAGGTTACTGGCGCACAGGGTCAGGTTGTAAAACAGATCGTGATAGCTCATTAATATTTTAAAATATCTTTATATAAAAAGAGTGTCCTGCCGGGCGCTCTTTTTTTTGTAATTAATACTACCTTCATGCCATGGATCAAGCGGGATCAATAGGGATTTTTGATTCAGGTTACGGCGGGCTAACGGTATTCAGGTCTATTGCCGGCCTGCTGCCGCAATACGATTATATCTATCTGGGAGATAATGCCCGGGCGCCATACGGCAACCGGTCTTACGATACAGTGCATCATTATACGCTGGAGTGTGTGGAGTGGTTCTTTAAAATGGGTTGTCCGCTGGTTATTCTTGCCTGTAATACCGCTTCAGCCAAGGCGCTGAGAACTATTCAGCAACTTGATCTGCCCAAACTGGCTCCAGAAAACCGGGTATTAGGTGTAATCAGGCCTACAGCCGAGATCATAGGTACATTTACCCACTCTAAGGTTGTTGGGGTATTAGGTACCAGGGGCACAGTTAATTCACGCTCCTATGAGCTTGAAATTCATCATTTTTTCCCCGAAATAAAGGTTCACCAGTTGGCCTGCCCCATGTGGGTGCCATTGATTGAGAATGGCGAATATAATTCTGCCGGGGCTGATTATTACGTAAAAAAATACCTCGATGAGTTGATTTCCTCCGCTCCTGAAATTGACACAATTTTACTTGCCTGTACCCACTACCCGCTATTGCTCGATAAGATCAGAAATTACCTTCCGTCGCACATTAAGGTTGTTTCTCAGGGCCCAATAGTTGCGGATAGCCTTGCCGGTTATCTGAACAGGCATCCGGAAATGGCGTGCAGGTTGCAGAAAAACGGTGTAAAAAAGTTCTTTACCACCGATGATACCGTGGATTTTGACCGCCACGGAGCTTCCTTTTTCGGTGAAGAGTTGATCTCAGAATATGTTCAGTTGCAGCACTGATTAGTCCTACCAATAATATAGTCTTTAATGTGTGGCCGGATGTTTGGATAAGAGTAATTTGTTTTATATTTTTATTCTCCAGTTAAAATAAATAGTATGAAAATAAGTCGTTTACTCATTCTGTGTGTGTCCTTGGTATTGTGCAATTCTTCAGATGCAATAAGCCAGACAAAGATAATTGAGACAGTGGGAGGTACAGGTACTGCCGGATTTTTGGGCGATAATGGTCAGGCTACTGCAGCAAGAATGAGCGCCAATTATCTTATGGCAATGGATGCTTCCGGTGATCTTTATTTTGCAGATAACGGTAATGCCCGTGTGCGTAAAATTGATCCTGTTACGGGTATCATAACAACAGTTGCAGGTGGTGGAGCCACATTGGGTGATGGTGGCCCGGCTACTGCTGCACAGATTGGTGCCTCCGGCGGCCCTAATCCGGGTGTTGTAGGTGTGGCTCTTGATCCTGCTGCTAATTTTCTTTACATAGCTGATGGAACCAATAATAGAATACGTGTAGTAAGCCTGGCCACAGGAATCATTACCACCATTTGCGGTACCGGTACTGCCGGGTTTACTGCCGACGGTTCTCCTGCTACAAGTACTCAGGTAAGCGCTCCGCGTGGTTTGGCTGTTGATGCTGCTTTAAATGTTTATTATTCCGATGCCGGAAACCAAAGGATAAGAATGATTTCTTCTTCAACAGGTACTGTTACTACTATTGCCGGCACAGGTACTGCTGGATATGGTTCTGATGGTGTTGCAGCTACTTCTACTACTATCAACAATGTACGTGGTCTGACTGTTGATGCCTCTGGCAATGTTTATATAGCTGACCAAACCAATAACCGTATCAGGATGATTGCGGCCGGAACCAACATTATTACAACTGTTGCCGGAAACGGAACTGCAGGATACCTTGCCGATGGTGTTGCTGCAACTTCTACACGCATTAATCTGCCCACCGATGTTAAGTTTGATGCAGCCGGAAATATGTATATAGCCGATGTGAGCAATAACAGGATAAGGATGGTGAATACTTCAGGCATCATTTCGACTATTGCCGGAACAGGTACTGCCGGCAATACCGGTGACGGTGGTGCAGCTACTGCGGCAAGGTTAAGTTCACCTGTAGGGTTGGCTATTGAGGCTTCCGGCAGATATTATTATGTTGCTGACCGTAACAATAATAAAATCCGGCAGGTAAGGCCCAATAGTATTCCGTATTTCCCGGGTGGTACTAACATGTCATTAGTTGTATGCGAGAATGCAGTTGGTGACAGTATCAACACGCTTACCCCTGCTCATGATACAGACATGTTGCAAACGCTTACCTGGAGTATTAATACTGCTCCAACTCATGGTGTCGCAGCAGCAGCCTACACCCATGCTACTACAGGTGGTTCAATAACTCCTGTGGGTATGTATTATACTCCTACTACCGGCTATAGCGGTCCTGATATGTTTATCGTTCAGGTGTCTGATGCATTCAATATTTCCTACGATACAATTAATGTTACTGTTAACCCATTGCCGGTTGTATTACCAATTACCGGACCTACCTCTGTTTGTATTGGTAATACTATCGATCTTGCAGACGTAACTCCCGGTGGTACCTGGGCTGCTACCAACGGTAATGCCAGCGTTGTTGGCGGAACTGTTACCGGTATTGTTGGTGGCATTGATACTATCAGCTATGCAGTTACCAATGCATGCGGCACAACAACTGTTACAGTTGCGGTTACGGTTATTACTTCTCCGGCCCCAATAACAGGCACCCTTTTAGCTTGTGTAGGGGCAACCAGCTTGTTAAGTGACGGTGGTGGCGGTACATGGTCCAGTAGCCTGCCTGGCACAGCTTCTGTGGTTCCTGCAACCGGATTGGTTACAGGTGTTGCAGGGGGTACGGCTGATATTACTTATTCTTTAGGCGGCACATGTTTTATTATTGCTACGTTTACAGTAAATCCACTTCCTGCTGCCATCACACCAGGCACACCAGTCAGTATTTGTGTGGGTAGTACAGCCAGCCTTGGCGATGCTACGCCCGGAGGCACATGGACCAGTGGAACGCCAACTGTTGCTACGGTAAGCGGCGTTGGGCTTGTTACGGGTATTTTGGCAGGTACTTCCAATATTTCTTATACCAGCACATCAGGTTGCTCAGTAGTTAAAACCGTAACGGTTACAACTGCACCTGCTCCTCTTTCTCCTTCAGGCGCTACGGTATGCCCCGGGGCTACTGTAACTTTTACTGAAAGTGCAGGTGGTGGTGTATGGAGCAGTGCCGCTCCCGGTATTGCATCCATGGCTGCAGGTATAGTTACCGGAGTTGCAGCAGGTACTACTTCTATTTCATATACCATAGGTACATGCGCAGTAGGCGCTCCGGTTACGGTTAATGCTGCACCTGCAGCCATTACACCTCCGGCAGCAGTAACCATTTGTATTGGCGCTACTGCCTCACTAGGCGATGCTACACCAGGAGGAACCTGGAGCAGCGCATCCACAGCAATTGCTACTGTAGGCAGTGCTGGTTTAGTTACAGGAGTATCGGCAGGAACAGTTAATATCTCTTATACCAACGGAGCAGGCTGTTCGGCAGTGAAATCTGTTACAGTTCTTCCTACTCCTGTGGCACTTTCTCCTGCCAGCGCTACTGTTTGCGTTGGCAGCACAGTAACATTTACCGAATCAGTAGGCGGTGGTGCCTGGTCCATTAATAACCCTGCTATAGCTTCTGTTGTGGGTGGGGTAGTTACAGGGCTTTCATCTGGCACCGGTGTCATAAGCTATTCAATTGGTACCTGCTATGTTACTGCGCCTGTTACGGTTAACCCTCTGCCTAATGCCAGCATAATTACCGGCCCGTTGAGTATTTGCACCGGAACGCCAATTACTTATACCGATCCCGCCCCAGGTGGTATCTGGAGTAGCAGTAATCCTGCAATCGCATCTGTAACGGGAACAGGGGTAGTGACCGGCATTACAGTTGGTACTATTACTCTTTCTTATACAGTTTCCAATAGTTGCGGCTCTGCTTCAGCAACAAAGTCTGTAAGTGTTGGCCTCGCACCTAGTGCAGGAGTAATTACCGGAGCATCGGTTATTTGTGCAGGTACATTCACCACACTGGTTGATACAAATACAGGTGGTACATGGAGTGTGAGCAATGGTAACGCAAGCATTACCGGAACAGGTTTGCTGGTAGGTATCACTCCCGGTACCGATACAGTAAGTTATTCTATTACCAATGCCTGCGGAACAGTTTCAGCAACCAAGATCATAACTATAGGGCCGTTCCTTACTTCAGGTTCAATCTCTGGTTTGTCATCAGTATGCGTTGGTTCAACAATCACATTAACCGATCCTATTGTGGGCGGGGTATGGAGCAGTTCAAATGCCTCAGCTACCGTTTCCGGTACAGGAGTTGTTACCGGTGCGGCCGGTGGTGTTGATACCATCAATTATACAGTTACTGCCAGTTGCGGTTCAGCCATTGCAAGCAAAGTGATTACTGTAGTTCCTATTCCGGCAGCAGGTACAATTACCGGTCCATTCATTGTTTGTGCCGGATCTGTAACTACCTATACTGATGCTGCTCCAGGTGGTGTTTGGGGAACAACAAATGCAACTGCCTCTGTTACTGCAGGCGGTGTCCTTACCGCAATTACTACCGGAACTGATACAGTAACTTATACTATCACCAATTCTTGTGGTAGTTCAACTGCTTCACTTGCTGTATCCATAGGCGCAGCCATTTCAGCAGGCACAATATCCGGTCCTTCTTCCGTATGTGTTGGGGCTTCCATTTCATTAACTGATGCTTCACCCGGTGGCTCGTGGAGCGCGGCCAATGGCCATGCAACTGTTATTGCAGGCATTGTTACCGGTGTTATTGCAGGAATTGATACAATTATTTATACAGTTACATCAGGTTGCGGTACTGTTACTGCAATCTACCCGATAGTGGTTAATCCATTACCTGATGCCGGGGCTGTATCCGGCCCAGCTACTTTATGCCTTGGTGTACCTGCAACTTATACAGATGCTGCACCGGGTGGAGTTTGGAGCGTTTTGAATAGTACTGCTGTAATTACCCTTGGTGGTGTTGCAACTCCGGTTTCAGCAGGCACAGATACAGTTATCTATACAGTAACCAACAGTTGTGGTACTGCTACTGCAACAGAGGTTGTTAATATTCCAGCTACTTTAACGGCAGGTACCATCACTGGTCCGGCTGCAGTCTGCATCGGATCTGCCATTACATTAAGCGATGCGACACCAGGTGGTACATGGAGTGCCAGCAATAGTAATGCAACAGTTGTAGGGGGTGTGGTAACCGGTGTTAGTTCTGGTACTGTTACCATTTCTTATACGGTTTCCAGCAGTTGCGGATCAGTTACTGCTACAAAAATTGTTGCTGTCGACAATATTCCTTTTGCAGGAACTATTTCCGGCCCATCTGCAGTTTGTCTTGGTTCGCCTATTACATTGACCGATGCAGCTCCGGGTGGCGCATGGAGTGCAAGCAACCCAACTGCTACCGTTAGCATTGCAGGGGTTGTTACAGCCATTATACCGGGTACCGATACCATAAGCTATACAGTTACCAACTCCTGCGGATCTACGGCAGCTACAGCCGTTATCGCAGTGAGCACAGGAATGCCTACGGCTGGTACAATAACCGGACCATCTGCGGTTTGTACTGGTTCAACAATTACATTGACTGATGCTACGCCCGGTGGTGTGTGGAACCGCAGTAACGCTTCTGCAACAGTTTCCGGAGGTGTTGTGACTGGTGTTACCCCCGGTACCGATACTATTACATATGTTGTTACCAATAGTTGCGGATCTGCAACCGCCAGCGCTGTAATAACTGTTGGCGCTGCACTGGTAACCGGAACCATCACTGGTCCAACTGCTGTTTGCACCGGCAGCACAATTACATTGACCGATGCTGCACCAGGCGGTGCCTGGAGTAGCAGTAATGCAAACGCTACTGTTGCAGGTGGTGTGGTTACTGGTGTTACTGCAGGTCTGGCTACCATTTCTTATACGGTTACGGGCGCTTGTGGTACAGCCTCTGCTACCTTAGCAATTACAATCAGTCTGGCACCCAATGCAGGAACAATTACCGGACCAACAGGTGTTTGCGCCGGATCAAGTATTACCCTGGCTGATGCTGCTCCGGGCGGAGTCTGGAGTGCATCTAATGCCCGTGCAATCGTATCTGTTTCAGGTGTTGTTAACGGAGTTATTGCCGGCCTCGATACTATTCGTTACACAGTTACCAATTCTTGTGGCAGTGCGGTAGCAACAAGGCCTATAGCAGTTAATTCATTGCCTAATGTAGGTACTGTAGGCGGCGCATCAAGTGTTTGTCCGGGTGCTTCTGCTACACTTACTCATACGGTATCTGGTGGTGTGTGGAGCAGTAATAATACTTCAGTTGCTACAATAAGTACTACCGGTACAGTTACCGGCGTTACTTCAGGCGTAGCAACCATAAGCTATACACTAACCAATAGCTGCGGCCATGCCAGCGCCATACATTCTATGACTGTATTATCACCATCATTGTGCGGCGGTACTATAGTAAATGGGCCGGTTGCCGGTAACGTTGAAGGTCTGAAAGTTGCGCCTAATCCTAATCAGGGAGTGTTTACAATGAGTTTGATTTCTGATAACGAGGAAGCAGTTCATGTGGTGATCATGAATGTGATTGGTGAGCGTGTTAAGGAGTTCAACACTACTACCAATAAGGTAATCGACATTCAGTTGGGCAATGCAGCAGGTATTTATCTGCTGAGCGCCACTACAGCCAATAACAGGTATGTGACTAAGGTGATCATTAACTGATAATGCTTTGTAAGAAAATATAGACCGGGCTGCCTTTTGGTGGCCCGTTTGTTTTTTATTAAAGCGAATTGATCCATTTATCGGCAACCTGCCTGAACAATGAAAAACTCCCCTCCTTAGCCAAAGAATGAAATGGGAATTTGCGGACTGAATTAATTGCCTTGCCCAGGTTGAAATTATTTTGCATCACGCTAAAAAATATGCCCTTGTCATGAAGCAAGTGGCCAAGGTATTCCTGCTCGGTTTGTCCGGGGGTGGGTATGAGTATTGCTTTCTTTTGCAGGGCGACAAGGTCCATAATGGTTGAGTAACCACTCCGGCAAATTACAAGTCCGGCGCTTTTTATAGCTTGTCCGGCCATTTCACCGCTCAGTCTTTTATGGTAGGTAATATGAGGAGGCACAATCTCCGGATTTTTAGCAAGATCACTGCCTTCTGCAAAAATCACTTCACCCTTATATTTGAGGGCTTCATGCCACAGTAGCGAGGATAACTCACTTCTTGCAGGTTCAGGCCCCGAGATCAGGAAAAGAACAGGGCCGGTTATTTCATTACTTTTCTCTGGCAATATATTATTGGCAAATCGGGATAGCCAACCTATATAACTGGTATGCGCGGGCAATGGGGTGGTGTGAGCAAGTGTACCGGCCAGATTTTCCCGGCCCTCAACATCTGCTACCCAAATTGCTCCAAAACGGTTAAGCAGACTGTAATGTATTTTCTGCACACTCCTGTCAGCCACAAGCCCCATACCGGTTTTTATCTGCAACTGGTGTGTTATTATCACATTGGGAATTGTATCGTGATGCAGGCCATATCGGTTATCAGAAATAATTCCGTCTATTTTCCTTTCCTTACACAATTTTTCCAGCCATCTATGCTCAGCTTTAATAGCTTTCAGCACGTCTGGCGCCTGGGTCATTAGGCCCATCTGCGCCCATTTGTTCCATTTTGAGTAGGTTATATTGTATCCTTCAAGGTGTATTAGTTCAGCCTGAACGCAACTTTGCTCCAGGTAAGACCTTTGCGCTTCGTTTCCGGCAACAATCACCTTGTGCCCTTGCCCGGACAGGTATTCTATCAGAGGAATGCAGCGGGTAGTATGCCCTAATCCCCAATCGAGAGGGGCTATTAAAATATGTTTAGGTTTTTTAGTAACCAAATTCTTATTTTTACAAAAGTATATTTTATGAAACGAACAAAATCAGGAACCAGCGCTTTTTATATCGTGGTAATACTTTTGGCTGTCATGGTGGCTGATGGCTGTAAAATGTTTAAAAAGGACTGCGGATGCGGTATGGACCTTAATGGTACCTACAAGGCAAGGCATCATTGGTATGGCCGTTAGCGTTTAGCAACCGGGCAAATACCTGAAATAGGATCAAATCAGAAGATGATCGTATAGTAACATATATCGTATATGGCGCTGTCGCCTCTTAAAAAGGTTCATATAAAGGCATTAATTTCCCTAAATACCCCAAATGCAGAAAGAAAATCACTTTTTTTGGGTTAATATTTCCTTCATCAAATTATTCTGAATAACTTTATAACTTACAGGTTTTGCAGATGATGCAGCTTTTTAGTTAAAAAAAATTGCTTAAAGCTCAAAGTTTATGTTGCTTTCAAGTTTGGTTTTTTTAATTTTAACGCTGGTTGGCAAAATTGTATTCTGAACTAACCGGACCACAGTGGTCTGAAAACTATTAATTAAAGCGTATGGAAATACTGAAATCACCCGTTGTCAACGAGGTGGAAGTACTGGATAAGGTAAAAGATCCTTCAAGACGGCATTTTTTTAAGTTGGCTGGTGGGATTGCCGGAACAGGGGTATTATTGGCGGCATGCCATCCACGGTCTGCTCCTACCAATATCTACATTGGCAGCGGAGATACTGCCCTGCTTAATTTTCTCTATGTCCTCGAACAACTGGAGGCTGCTTTCTACACGCAGGCTGCGGCTGTTTCATCACAGTATTATGGTATCAGCCATCTTGAGTTGCTTGCTCTGATTGATGTAAGAGATCAGGAAATTGCCCATAAAGAGTACCTTCAGGGGCTGCTGGGTAAAAATGCCATTACCGCGGTAGTGCCCAATTTTTCTACAGTCAATTTTGCAGACCGTACCAGCGTTTTAACTAATGCCGCTACACTGGAAGATATAGTTATAGCTGGTTTTAATGCGGCTGCAGGTCTGTTTACCAATTATAGCTATGCTCAGTCTTTCACTAAAATGGTTTCTGTAGAAGCCCGCCATTCGGCCTATTTCCGTGATGCGCTTTCTCATAATTCTTTCACAGACTCAACTGTTGTTGATTCTATAACTGGTTTAAGTATTACAGGCTCTCCTGCCAGTGTGCTGGCATCTGCACAGCAGTTCCTGACCAGCAGATTCGATTCAAGCAACTTACCTAACTAGCAATTAAAAATCATGGACTTTAGACATATACTTAGCGAAATTGAAAAGACTGATCCTGAGGTTTACGAAAAACTGAGCGATCGGCGTCATATATTGAAAAGCTTTGGCGCCAAAGTAGCAGTTGCCGCATTGCCACTGGCTATTGGCTCCCTGTTCAAAAAAGCATATGGAAAAACCAGTACCACGGTGGTTGATGCACTTAATTTTGCATTGGAGCTGGAGTACTTCGAATATAATTTCTACCATATTGCCAACAATGTTGCTTCTCTTCCGCCACGCACCCTGATCCCCGCAGCCGACCAGGCCGGGTTTCTGGCTATCGAAGCCCACGAAAAAGCACACGTTGCTTTCCTGATCAAAACTATTACTGCTTTGGGAGGCGTGCCTTTTACACCTAATTATTATACCGATCTTACCAGCAGTCCGCCTTATATACCCAAGGCATACGACTTTACCGGTTCCTCAAGCACTACTTATGGACCGGTATTCGCCAATGTTTTTAATGATTACACTACCTTTCTGATTACTGCTCAGACTTTTGAAGATACCCATATCAGGGCTTTGTTGGGTCAGTTGCCCGACTACTCCGGCAATCCGTTATTTGCTCAGGTTCAGCAGATTCTGGCTACCGAAGGTCGTCATGCTGCATATATCAGGCTGCTGAGAAGGAATTTGGGCGCTACTGAAACTCCTGCTCCATGGATCAATAACAATATTGCACCAACCTCTTCGGTTAGCGGTAGCAATAATGTGTTGCAGCCTTTCTATAATGGAGAAGAAAACACACAACAATTGATCGGACCAATTGATTCAATGGCAGGTGTTACCGGCACAATTCCTACGTTATCGGCCACAGCCGCTTTCGATGAACCATTGTCTCAAACAGCAATTATCAATTTACTCAATCCTTTTATCGTTCCTTAACAGGGAAATATAACATTTTAAATGGCTAAATATTTTATAAATGTTTAGCCATTTTTTGTGTTTGCAAATAAATCGGCATACTTATTGCTATACTCTTTACTGTATTACGGATTCACCGCAAAAAAGGAGAGTTTAGTCGTAAATTCCGCTTGATAGTACATTAATAGCAATTTGTCTATACCTTAATAAAATATTAAATTTGCGCAAAGCATTTCATTCGATGAGAAAAATATTGATCATTTTCCTTACAACAGTTTGTGGATTTACGAGCAAGGCTCAAACCGAGAAGATAGAGATTGATGCAGACTATTTAATGGTAAAAGAAGCTTCAGGTATTAAACCCATATCAGTTCAGGCCGAATTTATTGGTTTTCGCAACCCTCCTTCCGATGATGCAAACTGGAAACCGTTACTGTACAAGGTATCTAAGAATGAAGGCGAGGATAATGAAGTGCTTGAAAAAATAAAAGCAGAAAAAGCTAAACTCAGGCAAGCCGCTATGCTGAATGGTATACCGGAAACTCCCCGCGAAAAAACAACTGCGGTTCCAAAGTCTCCTGTTTTGGGTGTCAATTTTGCCGGACAGGATAATAGTGCTAATTACACTCCACTTGATAATACAATTGCCATTTCCGATAAGGATACAATTGTGGCTTTTATCAATTCTCAGGTGGGTTACTATACTGCCACTGGTACTAATTATTACACCAGGCAAATATATAATCTGATTGGTGACGGTACATTGACCAATGCTATGTGCGACCCTAAGGTTATCTGGGATAATACTTCCCGGAGATTTATTTTCTATTCCCAGGTTTGTGATATGATATCATCACATTCTAAAATCATATTAGGGTTTTCCAAAACAAGTAATCCTTCCAATGGATGGTATTTCTATAAGTTTACAGGAGACCCACTATCCGCTGGGGATTGGTGGGATTATCCTAAAATGGCAGTTTCAACCGATGAGGTTTTTGTCACAGGTAACTTGTTCAACGAAGCATCTGGTAATACTTTCGACCAATCTGTTATAATGCAGATCCAGAAAAATCCTTGTTATGCCGGAACTACACCGCTAACTCATGTTTATTCAGGTATTGCCAATGCATTTACCATTTGCCCTGCGGGTTATGGCCAGGTTGGCAGTTATGGTCCGGGTATTCTCGCTGTTTCTTCTTTAACTTATTCAGGAGGCGCTACCAATTATCAGTTTTACAATATTACCAATAAGATCGGAGGTACACCTGCACCGGTATTAAACACCTACTCTGTTCCTATTACTTCTTATAGTCCTGCCGGTAACGCCCCACAGCCTGGAACTGGTATTACACTTAATACCGGCGATTGCAGGGTATTGGATGCATTTTATCTCAAGCATACCATACATTTTGTTCACAACATGGACGTAGGTAGTGGCTATTGCGGTTTCAGGTATTGCCGGATGGATACAAAAACATTGGCTACCGGAATTAAAAATATTGGCAATGCAGGTACAAGCGATTATTGTTATCCGGCCATTGCTTCTGCTGTTAATGATTCGGTCGACAACTCAGTTGTTATTGCTTTCCATGAGACTAGCCCAACCATTTATCCCAGGGCATGTGTTTTAGCTGTTGACCAAACAGGTGCTTTATCGGCCCCGGTTGTAGTAAAAGCAGGTATTGCCAACATTAATACTGGCGCTGGTCCCGATGAGAGGTGGGGAGATTATACCGGCCTGTGTAAACGTTTTGGTGATCCGGCTGCTTCATTATGGATGGCCGGAATGTATAGCGGGGCAGGTCATTACTGGAATCAGTGGATAGCCAAAATAGGCCCTAAAAATGTTGATGTACCCACGGTGGCTTCAGAGCAGGTTACTTCCCAGGTTTATCCTAATCCTATTGTTGACCGTTACACAGTGAAATTCGATGTGCCTGAGCGCCAGAATGTCACCATCAATATCACTGATATGGAAGGCCGCACTGTTGTTGAGTTGTACAATGGTATTGTTGAAAGTGGTGAAAATACGTTCTCTTTCAATAAAGGCAACCTTGCAAAGGGTATCTATTCATTAAATATCATTGGTACCAGGAACAATATCAGGAATGAAAAGATCGTTATCACCGGCAACTAAGGCAGTAACTTTTTGGGCGTTCTTATTGTTAGTGGTTGCACCATTGGCTTTGAATGCGCAAAACAAGGTAACTCCTGACAGAAAGCCAGATGCTGTAATTACTAAAAGCAAAAATGTAAAACCTGAACGTATAAAAAAGCATACAGTTTCAAGGTCTGCGAAAGTGAAAAAGCACATTACGGTATCTCCCAATCCATCGGCCGATGACAAAAAGCTGAAGCAGATAAAGGAGGAAAAAAGTAAGTTGCGGGCAAAATCCGGTAAATAACTCAGTAGATATTTTGTTGAAAAAAAGCAGGGAATGAAAATTTTCCTGTTTTTTTTATGCCATTTTGTTTGGCGCTGCCTGCATGGTGTCGGGAGACTATGCATTTTTATCGCTCCCAATCATCGCTCAAAATCCGGGATTTCCTGCTTTTATTATTTGAAAATAGCCATTTTACACATACTAATTATTCTATTTATGTGTATATGAGCGTATTAAAGACTACCTTGAGGATTGAACGGATAGAAATGAAAGCGAAATTTGAGGAGTTGATTGAGGGGTTTATTACAAACAGAATTGGCATTTCTGAATCTTTTTTAAGCCTGCCACTTGCCGCAGGACTGCAACAAAACATACGCAGGCTGAGCCGCGACAGCCGGATGGTAATGGCAGGCATAGGCAATAATACCGTTAAAGACAAGTCTCAGAAGATAAGAGGCGACAGAACCTGCTGGATTGACAATAAGTCGAAGAATACTTTTGAAATGGAGTTCCTGGATATGATGCGCACTTTCATGGATCATCTTAACAAGTCCTGCTACACCGGTGTAAATAATTGTGAATTTCATTACGCCCTATATGAAGAGGGTGCCTGTTATCTGAAACACCGCGATCAGTTTAAAAATGATTACAACCGCAAATTCACAATGATCGGCTACCTCAACGACGATTGGGTGGAAGCCGATGGTGGCCAGTTGATCATTCATGAAGATGAAGAAACAACCTCATCTATACTGCCCACAATACAGAAAGCGGTATTCTTCCAGAGCGACCAGATAGAACATGAAGTAGCCATTGCCAACCGCCAGCGCATGAGCATCACCGGCTGGCTGAAACGAGTTTAATAAACTGTTTTATTTGCCATTTTGCTATCTCAAGTATTAGTTCGACTTGAAATCGATGAATTATACCATTTAGACAATAAAAACAGACATAGTCGGAAGGACTAAAATATGAATTGATTATGGGGAGGATTCGGGAAGAAGGGCTTTTCCATTATCAATGTTACTGCTGCTACCGAGGATCAACTGCAACTGGTGGTGATTGAAATAATACGTAAGAATGTATTCCTGCGCGCTCTGAAATAATCTGTACTTATGGAATAATCTGAATTAAATTTGTTCTGTCAAAATGCGGATTCCGGTGTTATAATTTTCCGCGATACAGATATAAGTTATGGATGGTTTAACTCACGAAGGAGTAAAATTTGAAAGCCTGGATTATGCAGATAAGGCGCTTATTGGCTATGAGTTTGTCAAGTGCACATTTGTCAACTGCAACTTCTCAAAGTGTAATTTGAAAAACACCGATTTTATTGATTGTTCATTTAATGTCTGTAATTTTTCAATGGCCGCTTTGGATAATACGGGCCTCAAAAATGCCGTTTTTACCCATTGCAAACTAATGGGTGTCAATTTCAGTCATAGCAATAATTTTCTGTTCTTCGTCAGTTTTCAAAACTGTAATCTTGACTACGCTTCTTTCTTTAAAAAGAAATTGAAGAAAACCGTTTTTAATGGCTGCACCCTTAAGGACACAGATTTTGAGGAAGCAGATCTTTCCATGGCCGTATTTAAAGACTGCGATCTGCAGGATGCCCACTTTATCAGATCTGTACTGGAAAAAACCGACTTTCGCACGGCCTCAAATTATACCATTGATCCGGAAGTGAACAAGATGAAAAACGCCCGGTTTTCCTACATGGGTTTAGCGGGTTTACTGGCAAAATACCAAATTGATATAGACTATGATTAAATAAAAATGCCCCGGCTAACCGGGGCATTAAGGAATATTCCTAAGTAGTATTAATCGTCTTTTGAATCATCGCCTGCTGGTTTCTCGATCTTATCAAATTCAAACAATAGAGAGAACCTTAAGGTATTGGATAAAGGATTGCGTGTCACTCCTGCCCCTTGAGGAACAAGGTAAGAAGCATTCAACTGAAATACGTTGTACTTAACTCCCAGTCCGCAGGTAACATACTGGCGGTCGCCGTTGTCTTTATCTTCATAAAAATAACCCGCACGGAAAGCAATCGTATTCTGATACCAGTATTCAAGACCCAGTGACGCATCTATCTGCTTGATCTGATCGCCTGTCTGGAATGATTTGAAAATACCATTTACAAGAGAGTACTGAGTATCACCACTATTCAACAATGGAACCAGTAATTTATTAAGATCAAGTGCAACCGTGAATTTGTTGTACTCATCAACCTGTGTTGTATACGCAGCGCCAATACCCAGATTCATCGGGATAAAATCTTTCCTTGTTGAATTATAGGATATTTTAGAACCCAGATTGCTTGCAACAGCGCCAAAACTGAATACGGTGTTTTTTACACCATCAATGTCATGCTTTTTAGTATAAAATACACCGGCATCGGCGCTTACTGCATTGCCCGGGCGGTAGTCGGTACTTGCTCCTGTATAACTTACTCCCGATGCAATTGCTGAATGAATATATCTCATGGTTACACCAGTAGATAAAAATTCGGAAAGTTTACGTGAGTACCCGAGGTCAAAGGAAAATTCCCTTGGACTACCTGTTCCCTGCGAGTTACCCAACTGGTCGGTATAATTTATATTTCCCAGAGAAAAATAACGCATAGAGCCGCTTATTGCCTGTTCATTGTTTTTGCCGAATTTGGCATAACCTGAAAGGTAGGCCAGGAAAATATCCGGAACAAGATCATGCAGCCATGGGGTATAAGTCATGGATACGCCATAATTTTTTTCTCCAAATGGTATTTTCGCAACATTCCAGTATTGCGCATTAGCGTCGGATGTTAAAGCAATACCCGCATCTCCCATTGCCCCTGAACGTGCATCGGGTGAAATCCTCAGGAAGGGCACTGCTGTAGTAAAAAAATTAGTTGTCCCGTTAATGTTTGTGCCTGTTTGTGCACTTGATTCCAAAGTGGTGATACCTGCTAATATTGTCAATGCAATTGATGCAAATTGTTTTGCCATTTTATATTATTATAATTTTTTAAGAGGTGCAAAAATATTCCATTTTGCCCATTTTTTCAATAATTAATTGTTTCCGTTCCTATTAACGCACAATTACCAGTTTTTGGTATGCACTTGTCTTAAATCCTTTAGTCGTTGTGAGGCTTAGCCTGTAAACATAAACTCCTGAAGCCAGTTTATTACCACCATTGTCTGTACCGTCCCAGGTAATATCGGCTGTCCGGCTACCTGTTGGTGTAAATTTCTCCTTTATTTCTTTTACCAGGGAGCCACCTATGTTGAAAATGCCAATATTGATATCCAGTTCTTCATCCGGGTGGTTATGTTCAAAAACAAAATGTGTTGTGCCGCTGAAAGGGTTGGGGTAGTTGCCCAACTGCTGTATGTCCATTATCTGGCCATCTACAACCACAAAGTCTACTGTGCCTTCCCCTACATTATCATTAACGTCCCAGGCCCTTACCTTAATAGAATGTGGTCCGTCTGTCAATCCGCTGATCGGGAAGGAGACAAATCCGTGCTGGTAGGTATTGGGTAAGGTTTGGTAGTAATTATTCAATATATAGGGTGCATCTGCCGAACCATCAAGAACTGCGGTCATATCATGGCCAATATCATTTCCTGAAACATTGATACCGGTTTTATCATAAAAAGTTACGAAAAGTGAGGTGTTGCTTCCTGTGATACCACCGTTTAAGAATAAACTATCATTGATATAAGGTTTAACAAGCGGCGGTTCTGAACTTAATACCGGGTGATCAGAAAATCCGCCAACTGCAATATTCGAGTCAGCCCCGGCAGCATCAATAGTGCCATTATGGGCATAAGTGCTGATCTTACCATTGCCAAAAGAATAATTTATATCCTTAGGAGTGATAAATGAAAATGAGAACAAGCCATTGGTTACGGTTACTCTGCCTTTGTACACAATGTTATCCTGCATTTTGTAAACGTCCGCACAACCACTGATTGTAGTAATACTTCTTTGTTTATCATAGAAAGTAACGAACACAATGCCATTGAATCCGGTCATGATATTGCCGTTAAAATCACGCACGCTGCCATTTACGTCATAAGCGCCCAGCGCCTTTACTGTATCGGCCTGCAGGTGCGTGTAACCATCTTTTATACTATCTATCCTGACATTGTATTTAGGGAAATCAGGCGTCACTGCCGGATCGCCAAGCAAGGAGAATTTACGGAAATTGGCTATTTCACCGGCATCATGAGGCGATGGTTTGGTGTAGGTAACATTTTTTCCTATCCTGCTGGCATCACCGAAAGTATTCCAGCTCATATCCGTATTACGGGTAAACTGGGCATCAAGGTACTGAACGTTTAACTCGTGGTTATAATAGGCATACACTGCCTGTGTTGTCGTCAGTATCGCTACCACGCCGCCTTCTTTACGCACAACCATTTGCTCGGCAGATGATACAAACTGAGGATGATCGAATTGTCCGAAATCACATGTAGCTGTTACCATAAACGGAAGCATATTCATGTTGTTCCAGTTATTAAAATCGTCAGAAGTCAGTATGCGCTCTGAAGACCAGACGGTAGGGTTGCCATGGCCGTTATAATTAATCAGGAAAGTACCATTAAAAACCTGCTCATTGAGTGCCGCATTGGCATTTGGGCAACGGGCTCCTGCCGGTGTAGAAATAATAGGAATGGCATCAACGTAGATTTTTTCCTGATTATACAGATTGTTTGTCGAGCTTCTTACTTCTGAAGCCATAGAATCCGCATCCTGCATATGGTTTCCGGCCGGGTCATTACAGCCCTTATCAGCAACAATAGTTGATGAAATCCTCCATGGTCCAAGTGTTGCAGCACTGGCGTAGTTCATTATTTTATTTACAACTGCCGTTGCATCATCTACCGACCTTGCAGGCAATCGTCCTACACCAATATCGAGTGCATTGTCAAAAGAATCGTTTTCTATATATTCACTATCATCAAGAAATCCGTAAAAATCATCAGTACAGAAACTGTTAAGGTCATTGTACGATTCGGCAGATTCAAAAACGGGCACATAGTTACTGTTATTGGCCAGCCTGTTTTTATAATCATAGGATGCTCCGCCAAACAGCAACAGATATTTGGGCATATCCGCGGTGCCAATAGCTCTGGTGTAGAACATGCGGGCAAAGTCCCTGATAGCGCTGATGTCCTGGCCTCCCGATGAGAACTCATTATATATCTCCGATGTTGTGGCAACTACTACCTTAAGATTATCATGGCTTTCATGGTAGGTCTTCAATTGTTTAGCCTGGTTGATGAATCCGGGATAGGTAACTATGATCATATCTACCTGCCCTGTTCCGTGCAGATTCTGAGTGGCAACCTGCCCAACAAACTTAGGCGTATATAAATTAGTACTGTTCATGGCAGCAAATTCATGTAATCTGGATGCCTCCTGTGTGAACTGATAGGCATTGCCGCTTAGATTTCCACTCATGATAACCGGCGTTTGCGGATAGGTAATATCCCAAACACTGGTATTGCTATTGGCGCCCTGAAGTGAGTAAGTAGCAATATTTCCTGCTCCTACACTTAGCCAGTCACGGAAACTCATTTGATCTGAATTGATAATCAGGTTGCGGCGGGCAAGCAGTTCTATATAATTCAGGTAGCCATTACTTGCCCCGTCTGGTGCGGTAAATGTAACCGAAACATTTGCAGTCTGCGAATTACATGCTGTCGTACCGGTCAATAAATTAAGGTCCATTACATTATCTCCTGTGGTGGATAAATAAAAGGTTGAAGAGCCTGCTGCATTACCATTAATAGAGACATCATATTTACATGTGGTATAAGCTGTAGTTGCAGCAAACGAAACAGCTACATATGCCTGTGCAACACTGGTGCCAAGATCGAAAGGGAAAGTCTGGGTAGTATTACCTAATTGCGTATTAAACTGCTCGCCATACCAGTTTTTACCAAGTGCAGCAGGATTTACAAGGTCCAGTTCATGAACATCATAGTAATCAAAAGTGGTTACATTGGTGTTGCCCCCTGACAGGGCAGCCTGCTGGGTGATATGTTTTCCGGAACCGCTGTTAAAGGATACAAAATAAAAGGCTGTATCTGTATACAGATTGTTAGTATGCTTGAATCTTTTGTTTAAGCTGTCTTTTGCCCATGCAGTTGGTCCAACTCCATAGAATATTATGGCTTCACCATTATCAAATACACCGTTATTGTTGTTATTGATAATTAAAGTACTGTTTTCAGTAAGATCCGCAGCGCGTGGAATGGCGTTATATTCCGAAAGCATATTACCACCGTTACCACAAATGCGAATATTATCCGGGTTTATATCAGCAGCTTTTACGCCCATCGTGGAAAGGAAGCTATTATCAATTTTATAAAACCCGGTTTTGGTAATGCCTATTTTGTACCAGGTGCCGGTGGCAAGTACCGATACCGGAACATCATTGAATTTATTTCTGCTTTTATCTTTGGGCTGTGGCTGTTCAGTAATATTCAGAGTAAAAGAGCTTACCCTGTTCACCTGGTTGGCCTGTGTTCCGGCCATGTAGGCAGGAATCCTGACTACTGCAAACGCCTGTTTGCGCTCCATACCTATGGTAACTACAAGTTCTTCAGGATGTGAGACCTTGGCGTCTTTTGGTAGGCTGGCATTCATAGCCCATGTGATATCCGTAATGGTTACCTGGGGCACGGCAAATTCCGTAAGCCACACCTTTTCAATAATATAGCCTTCATAAATATCTTTTTGCTTAACCTCATATTTGGAGGAAAATGCGAAAGATGTTTGAAAAGCCAGTAAATTTACAAGCAACATGAGGGCGGAGAATGTTGTTTTCATTATTTTTTATTTTAATGCCAGATGGCTGGAAAGTGATTCAAAATTAAGTAATAAATACTATAAAAACCTTTAGAAAATGCAAATATCAACGCTAAGAACGCAATTATTTATCAAATATTATATAACTTAAAAAATAAGTTTTGTGTTTTTTTTTCACCTTCTTCCCCGAAAACTTGAAAATTTCAAAAGAATGAGGTAACATTGTAACGACTTTTAACAACGTAGATACTTTTTAGTGTAAATATTTCAGTATAATTATGAAAAGACAACTCTTCGGTATTGGCTTGCTATGCATAGGGGCTGCATCCCTGCTTACTGCATGTTCCAGTGGATCAGCAAAGAAAGGTAAGGGTAATAACATCTCTGTGGTAACCGGTTGGCCGCTCAACGATAAACGTTTCGGAGGTTTTGAAGTTGCCAATTATCAGGGCCAGCAAACCCCGGTTGGTATGACTTTCGTACAAGGCGGCAGGTTTGTTATGGGCGCTAATGATGATGAAATGCCTACGCTCGAAAATAACAACACGAGGCGTATTGTATCGGTTTCTTCATTTTATATGGACGAGACTGAAGTTGCTAACGTCAGCTATCGTGAGTATATGTTTTGGTTGCAGCGTGTATACGGTGCAGACTATCAGGATGTGATCAACAGGGAAGCGCCCGATGAAACTGTTTGGCGTTCTGCTCTGGCTTACAACGAGCCTTATGTAAAAAATTATTTCCGCCAGGCTGCATGGGATTATTATCCTGTTGTTGGTATCAACTGGTATCAGGCTAATGATTTTTGTCTGTGGCGCTCTGACCGTGTAAACGAGATTCTTGCAATCTATGCACGTGCATTAAAGCCAAACTCTACGCAGTCGAATGAAGACGTATTTACTACCGAAACTTATCTTAATGCTCAGTATGAAGGAACTTTAGGTAGCAATCCTCATCACGATCTGGATCCTAATGGTTCTGGTCGTCGTAACCTGAGATTATCTGATGGCGTATTTTTACCAAACTACCGTCTTCCTACAGAAGCTGAGTGGGAATATGCAGCCCTCGGCCTTATAGGCAATAACCCAAGTCCTGAAAACAAACGCCGTCGTGGGGAGGAGGTTAATACAGATCGTAACATTTATCCCTGGGGATCTAAGAATACAACTCGTTATGGATTGCACAATCAGTATCAGGGCGAGTTTGAAGGTAACTTCATGCGTGGTAAAGGTGATGCGATGGGCGTAGCCGGTGGTCTTAACGACAACGCACTTTATACTGCTCCTTGTAACTCTTACCTCCCTAATGCATTTGGTCTTTATAACATGGCAGGTAACGTAAATGAGTGGGTACTGGATACTTATCGTCCTATGTCGCACGAAGATGTTAATGAAGTTTCTCCTTTCCGTGGTAATAAGTACACAAGGCTGAAGTACCAGGAAGATGGTACTGTGGAGGAAAAAGACAGTACCGGTCGTTTGCCATATATGGATGTTAGTGATGCTGAAATTTTCGCCAACGGACGTTATGAAACAAGGACTGGTAGCCTGAGCAATTATAAAGATGGTGACTCATTATCTGCTTACACTTATGATTATGGTAAGAACACACTTGTAAATGATTCTACCAAGGTTTATAAGGGTGGTTCATGGGCCGACAGGCAGTATTGGATGTCTCCGGGTACACGCCGCTACATGCAGGGTAACTTATCTACCTGCACTATTGGTTTCCGTTGCGTAATGGATCGCATGGGCAGCCCGGATGGCGACAACCAGCCAGGTGGTAACAGCTTCGGTCGTCAGAAGAACCACAAGCGCTAATAATATTTTTAGCAAGTTTTTATAAAACCCCTTCCTTAATGGAGGGGGTTCTTTATTTTTACACCATTGTATTAATCTTTTAAGTGTGGAAATAGCTCAACTACATCAATTATTCCTGAGGCATCCGTTTATTCAAACAGATACCAGGAAACTACAACCCGGTGGCATTTTCTTTTCGCTCAGTGGCGCCAATTTCAATGGTAACAAATTTGCTGAACAGGCTATTGAACAAGGTGTTGCCTATGCCGTAATTGATGATCCTGCGTTTGCTAAGAATGACCGGTATATACTGGTAGATGACACTACTCTGGCTTTGCAGCAACTGGCGCATTATCACCGCATGCAATTTTCTATTCCCTTTATTGCAGTAACAGGCTCAAATGGTAAAACCACCACCAAGGAACTGATTGCGGCTGTGTTGCGGAAAAAGTACGTTACCTACGCCACTGAAGGCAATTTTAATAACCATATTGGTGTTCCGCTTACACTGCTTAAAATAAAGCAGGATGCAGGCATGGCTATCATAGAAATGGGGGCCAACCACCTGAACGAAATTGCGGGTTACTGCCAGATAGCCGAACCTGATTATGGGTTGATAACCAATTGCGGCAAAGCTCATCTGGAGGGGTTTGGCGGTATAGAAGGTGTGCGAAAAGGCAAGGGTGAATTGTATGATTACCTGCGTTCAAAAAAACGCGCCATTTTCCGGAATACCGACCTTGACTACCTGGAGGATATGGCTCAGGGCATTGGGCAGCAAATCACCTATGGTTCAGCCAATGCGCAATACATAGGCAGGCCATTGATGAATGATGTTTTCCTGAGCGTTGCGCTGCTGACTAAGGGCACTGAGACTACATTGGAAACACAGCTTGTTGGCGGTTACAACTTCCCTAATGTCATGGCTGCTGTAGCCATAGGTCTGCATTTCGGAATAGCTTTGGATGATATTAAATCGGCTATTGCTGCTTATAACCCGGATAACAGCCGCTCGCAATGGTTGCAGAAAGGCACCAACCGCATTATACTCGATGCCTATAATGCCAATCCAAGCAGCATGCGGGCTGCCATTATCAATTTTGCAGAAGCCAGGCTGGATAATAAAATTCTCTGGATAGGGGGTATGAAAGAAATGGGCCCTGAAGAGCTGCATGAGCATAAGGAACTGGTATCGCTGATTGACAGGTATAGGTGGCAGGAGGTTATTCTGGTGGGTAAAGAATTTAAAGAAGCAGGTGGCAGCTATACGCTGTTTGATACTTCTGATGAAGCGGCGGCTTATGTAAAACAACACATGCCACAAAACAGCTCCATCCTCATCAAAGGTTCGAGAGGAAGCAGGATGGAACAGATGATGGCCGCCCTCGGAGGCTCGTAAGTAAAGCATTTTCATTTTTTTTGATAATTTATTGATTTTATGAGGATTTAAGTTATGTATATATTCCTGAAGAATGTATTTTTGCCGGGAATCTCCTTAATCTGTATTATTAACATCTAAAAACTGAAAACAATGAAAAGAAATATTCTGATCACCTTATTGCTTTTATTATCCGGTATATGCGCCAACGCCAGGGAGGCCGTATATGTTGAATACAAGATAACTTCCAGCCAGATGTCCGGGACTTCGATAACCTATACGTCTAATGGCGACAGCAGGACGGAGATGGTCATGAATGGCGCTAATATGCCAATGGCTATGACGAATATTTCGCTCCTGCTGCAAAGCGCTCCTGGTAAGGTTTATGTGCTTAATGATAAGGATAAAACATACAACGAGGTGGATGCAGCAAAATCGGGTGAAACCGGTAATAATGAGGAATATGAAATAACCTTATTGGGTAAGGAGAAGATCAATGATTATAACTGTGTTCATGTAAAAATAGTTTATCAGAAATCGCATCATACATCAGAAATGTGGTTGTCGAAGGATGTGAGGGGGTATGGCAGCTTTACTACAGTGAAGAACAAATACATGGGCGGAACCAAATTCTTTGAAGCATTGAAAGCAAAAGGAGCCGAAGGGTTTGTGGTGCGTATGCTTATTGCAACCGGCAGGGGAGGCAATATGCAGATGGACCTGGTGAAAGCGGAGAAAAAGGATGTTTCTGAATCATTGTTTTCTTATAGTGGTTATACCAAATCGGCAATGCCTGCAGGTATGCCGGGAGGTATGGAGCAGCCCAACATGGAGAAACTGAAAAACATGACTCCCGAGGAGCGTAAAGCATACATAGAGGAAATGAAGGCCAAGTATGCCCAGCCTCATTAACAGGGTATCTGATAAAGCGCCGCGCCCCAGGGTTGCGGCGCTTTATCGTATACTTACCTTTCCTTCTTTTTTCGTCTGAAAAGATTGTCGGCATCGCGTAATTTGTTTTTAAGTTCGGTAGTTTTTTTGCTGAACTGGTTTTGAGAATTTACTGTTGAGTTACATGTTGTGCGCGAGTTTACCACCCCTGATTGTACTTGGCCCGCCTCCCAATCCCCACTCCTTCCCGAAATTCTTCGGGATCTTCGAAAAAACGGAACCACCTCCCCCTTCGGGTACTCCTCCTTGAAAAAAGGAGGAGAGTTGGGAGCTGTGTTACGTGGCTCATGTTGCGTGACTCGTGTTGTGTGTGGTGCGTGAGTTTACCACCCCTGATTGTACTCGGCCTTCGCCTCGTCCAATCGTCCCACTCCTAAAAACAGGAGGGGAGCCTGGGTTCGGTTTTTCAATTTTGGTAAGAATATGGGTCGGGGTTAGTTTTTCAATTTCCAGTTTAGCAGAATAATGTGATGCGGCACAAGTGTGCCATAGCCACTGAGGCTATATTGTAGCAATGGCCTCTGGAGCCAAGAATAATTTTTGTGGAAGCTGGAAGTTGGTATTGGGTATTTGGATTTTTGACTTTGTACTTTGGTCTTTAGACTTTGTACTTTACCTTTTTCTATATGGCCAGCGGAGGGCGTAGCTAAGGTATACGTTGAAATCGAAGGAGGAGTTTTTGTCGCCTTTGCCATAGCCTGCTATGTAAAGGGGGGAGAGGTCTTTGAAGGATCGTCCGTTCATCATGAACTTGCCGCGGATGTTCCAGCCGGCATAGAAGCGATGTGTGATCTCGACGCGGGTGCCGAGGGTGAGTTCGGCCCAGATGGCGGTAAATGGCGGTCGTGCGGAGAGGGTGCTGTCGTGGGTGTTGCCCCAGATGCTATCGGCCACCATAAAGGTTGCCGCGCTGCGGTTGATGCGGGCGGCGCCGATGCGCATGCCAAACATCATCATATCCCAGTCGTTGGCGCTTTGGCGGGTAAGTATGGTTTTGTTGAAGCCCAGGCGGAGGAAGTTGTTGGTGGTGGAATAACGGAGATCGGTATAGCTGACCTTTGAGCTTCCCCAACCCATTTCCATGGCGCCATAAAACTCATTGCGCATATAGTAGTCGGCCTGAAACTCCCATGCCGAGCGGTCGGTATAGAACTGGTTGACGATGGGGTGAAACAGGTCGATGCCCAGGCACAACTGGTGACTGAGTGTATCCTTAATTTTAACTTTGGGCAGGCTGGTGGTATCTGAATGCGCGGTATCGGTTTGTGCCAGTACCGGGCAGGAGCAGCAGCACAGCCAGCTAATAGTCAGGATGAATATAGATCTGGATATGCTTTGTATTGACATTGTTGGTTACGCCTGTATTTAGAATATGTAATGAGTCGATGATGGTATGGGTAGTGTGTACAGAGTCGAGGGTATAAAAGTAAGTATAGCCACAGGCATTGGACAGAAACTGCAGATTGCGCCGGTAGAAAAAAGTAAGTGTATCGGTGCCATAAATGCCTGCATACTTAGTGGAGTCGGTAGTGAATGTCCAGCGGCAACTGGAGGTGTCGGGTGATAGTGATAGTGTGAACTGCGATTGTGTAGGGTAGATGAAACCACGCAGCGTATCGCTGGGCGGAAGTGCGGTAAACCCGGCAGCGGGTATAGCAGTATCGATGGTTGTAGTTGCGGTATCGGAAGTGTAGTGAACGGTTTGGAGAATGAGTGATGCTATGCGCGGCGTAAGGCATGGCTGCCGCTGCTGGGTGCAGGCAGCCCAGCCAAGAGCGCACAGCAGGAGCGCCGTGCAGCAGGCATATTTAAGTTGATCAGTCATTGAGGGTGTTGAGTATTTTATCTATCTCATCGATAACTGTGTCCAGTTGCCGGCGCATGTTATCTTTATCTTCCTCATTGACTGAATCGCGGCCCAGGTGCACGCTTACGAGGCCCTGGTCGAGTGAGTTGAGCTTTTTCTCCAGTTGTTCCATCTTGCGGGATTGTGCGTCGACGGTATCCCTGAGCCGGTTATTCTCGGCTACAACAGCAGCATGCTTTTTGAGCAGTGTGTCTATCTTTTTGCTTAGTTTATCGAGCGCCTCCATTATTCGCGAATCTGAGCTTTAAGTTTGTTTTTATAAACATCCATCAGTTTCTTCATCAGTTGTTCGGTTTCGGCATCGGTGAGGGTGCGGTCGAGCAACTGGAAAGTGAAACTGAGGGCGTAAGATTTTTTATCTTTTCCGAGCTTCTCACTTTCGAAAACGTCGAAGAGTCCGAAAGACTGGAGGGCATCCAGTTTGAGTTGTTCGGTTGTTTCCTGCACCTGTTTCCAGGACACCTCTTTATCGATGACCATGGCGATATCGCGGAACACGGCAGGGAAGCGGGGCACTTCTTTGTAAATGGTTTTATTGGCAGCGAGGGCTTTGAGCCAGTTGTCCCAATGAATGGAAGCAAAGAAAACCTCCTGGCGGATTTCGAACTCATTGAGCCTTGCCGGTGTGACCTGCGCGGCGATACAAATTATGTTGTTCTTCCATTTCCAGGTTATTTCGCCGGTGTCTTCGCTGAATGTAAGCGTTGTGTTTTTGATACCGCTGTATTGCAGCAAATTACTGATGATGCCCTTGAGATAAAAGACGTTTGCCTTTTGGGGTTTCTGATCCCATTGTGCAGCGCGCATGTTGCCGGTGATCCAGATGCCCAGCCTGGTTTCCTGGTGGTATTTAGTGTCGAGCATGGAATACACATTGCCGAATTCGAACAGGGTGAGGTCCTGGCTTTTTCGGTTGCAGTTGTACTGAATGACTTCGAGACCACCTTCGAGCAATGAGGGCCTCATGACATCGAGTTCGTTGCTGAGGCTGTTGATCATTTTCACAAGGTCTTCGCGGCCGGGATAGTACCTGCTGTTGACGATGGAGTTGGTAACGATCTCCTGCAGGCCCATGCCGCAAAGCAATGTGGCCATGCGGTCTTTCTCTGCACGGTCGTTTTTGAGGGCCTTTGTGAGCGCGATATTCAGCCTCTCGGGGATGTGTATGTTGTCGAGTCCATCTATACGGAGTATCTCTTCCACAATATCGGCCGGTTGTGATACGTCGGTTTTATTGGAAGGAACCTTGAGTGTAAGGGTGTCGCCAGATTCTTTAATTATTTCGAAACCGGAGGAGGTGAGTATTTCCTGTATGGCAATGTGGCTGTATGCCTTGCCGCTGAGCTTATGAATGTAACTATAAGATACGGTTACAAATGTTGCATCCAGTGGCGTGGGGTACACATCGGTAATGCCGGATGCAATGGTGCCGCCAGCTAGGTCGCAAATGAGCGCAGCAGCACGTTTGAGTGCAGGCAGTACATTGTTTATGTCTACACCTTTTTCGAAATGGGTAGCCGCATCGGTGCGCAATAAATGCCTGAGTGATGAGCGGCGGATATGGCCGGGATTGAAGTAAGCGCTTTCGAGAAACACATTGGTAGTGGCATCGGTAATGCCACTGTGCAGTCCGCCGAATACGCCACCCATAGCCAGGGGGCCATCGGCATCGCAGATCATAAGATCTTCGGCAGCCAGTTTTCTTTCTTTATCGTCGAGGCCTCTGAAGACGGAGCCTTCGGGCATGAAGCGAACAATGATTTTGTTGCCGGCCAGTTTATCAGCATCGAATGCATGTAGCGGCTGACCTGACTCGTGCAGCACATAATTGGTGATGTCGACAATGTTGTTGATGCTGCGCACACCGATGGTCTGGAGGCGAGCCTTGAGCCATTCGGGTGATGGACCAACCTTTACGTTTTTGAGGCTGATGCCTGTATACCTGGGACATGCTGTGGCCGCATCGATTGTTACATTGATCAATGTTGGGCCATCATTTTTTATGTTTGATTGAGGCAATGCAACGGCATACTTACCACCCTTATGATGGGCCAGGTAGGCGCAAACATCGCGTGCAACACCTATATGGCTGTTGGCATCGGAACGGTTGGGTGTGAGGCCGATATGTATGGAAAAATCGGTTTTGGGGATGTTGAAATACTCCTTGGCCAAAGTGCCGACAACAGCTTCGGCAGGCAGGATCATGATGCCCGCATGGCTCTTGCCCAGACCTATTTCATCTTCAGCGCATATCATTCCGGCGCTTTCTTCGCCGCGGATCTTTGCTTTTTTGATGAGGAAGGGTTCGCCTTCGGAGGGGTGAACTGTGGCGCCAACAGGGGCTACAACTACTTTTTGTCCGGCAGCGACATTGGGAGCGCCGCACACGATATTCAGTGGTTCAGGGCCTCCTGTGCTGACAGTGGTAATACTTAGTTTATCGGCATTGGGGTGTTTTGCGCAGGTGAGCACCTCGCCGATGAGCAGGCCTTCGAGGCCACCGGGAATGCTTTCGACAGCCTCGATAGCCTCTACTTCGAGACCTATAGAGGTAAGGATATTGCTCAATTCATTTACCGGCAAGGGTTCCGGCAAATATTTCATCAGCCATTGGTACGAAACGATCATTTTAAAAACCAGATTTATCGCAAAGGTAACTCTTGATGATAGCAAAAAAGAGCTTCTGAAAAAAACCTTTAACAAAACGATTTATCCACTTTGCGATGTGTATAGCGTGTTAATTATTGTGGATAACCTAAATAGATTGGGGAAATGACGAGGGATTTCGGAACTTTATGGTAGTAAAGCGTGCATAAGCTGTTAATAAATAGCTTAAAATTTAATAACGGGAAAGTCTTTGCGGTTAAAAAATTCGCGTTTACATTCGTCCCCCCACCAAGGTTTTAACCTTCGATTAATGTTGGCTTAACGTAGAGGAAACATTGCAAAAATGCCCCGTAACGCCCGTAAATGAAGGAAAAAGCAGCCCGGATGGGAAAAGAATAACAATAGTAACCACTATATAAAGAATTAGAATAGAATGGCAGTAAATATTAAAAAAGATTTTGGGAGTATAAGGAGCCGCAAACCAGACCTCACAACGCTGGTGTATGGCAAGGTGCCGCCACAGGCGCCTGAGCTGGAAGAGGCTGTACTGGGCGCATCGATGCTTGAAAAAGACACATTTGCACAGGTACTGGAGATTATACAGAGTGAAGAGTGTTTTTATGTAGACGCGCATCAGAAGATTTATTCGGCTATGCGCAGGCTTTTTGATAAGGGAACACCGGTGGATCTGCTGACGATAACCGAGGAGTTGCGCAAGACAAATGAACTGGAAATAGTGGGCGGGGCATATTACCTTACCCGCCTTACAATGAGCGTGTTATCGAGCGCGCACGTTGAGGCGCATGCGAGGATAGTGATGGAGAAGTTCATTCAGAGGGAGTTGATTAGGATAAGCGGCTCGGTGATAAGTGATGCCTATGAGGATAGTACAGATGTATTTGACCTGCTGGATAAGGCAGAGTCGGGGCTATATGAAATTACCGACAAGCACCTGCGTAAGAATTTCCGCAGCCTGCAGGATGTATTGGTAAAGACGATGAATGAAATAGATGAGAACCGTAATAAAACAGATGATATTACGGGTGTTCCATCGGGATTTGCCAGCCTGGACAGGCTAACTGCAGGGTGGCAGAAGACGGATCTGATCATCCTGGCGGCAAGGCCGTCTGTGGGTAAAACGGCATTTGCGCTTAACCTGGCCATGAATGCAGCCATGAATCCGGGCAAGCCATTTCCGGTAGCTGTATTCTCATTGGAAATGGGTGCGGGCCAGATCGTAAAAAGGATGCTAAGCGCAGTGAGCGAAGTGCATATGGAGGCTATTACACGTGGTAAAATGGCCGAGCATGAGTTTATACAGATGACCCAGAGAATGGTGAAACTGTCGCAAGCCAAGATTTTCCTTGATGACCAGGCCGCTTTGAACATATTTGAGCTCAGGGCTAAGGCCAGGAGGCTGAAACAGAAGCATGATATACAGCTTATATTGATAGATTATCTGCAGCTGATGCAGGCGAGTGTAGACAAGAGTGGCAACCGTGAGCAGGAAATAAGTAAAATAAGCCGTGACCTTAAGGCCCTGGCAAAGGAACTGGAAGTGCCGATAATAGCGCTATCGCAGCTTAACCGTTCGGTAGAAACCAGGAAGGAATCGAAGGTGCCGCAGTTGAGTGACCTGCGTGAATCGGGAGCGATTGAGCAGGATGCCGACCTGGTAATGTTCCTGTACCGTCCGGAATATCATGGTATTACCAATGATGCCATGGGCGAGACCATTGAAGGGGAAACACAAATACACATAGCCAAGCACCGTAATGGCAGCACAGGCATGGAGAAGGTGCGCTTTATAAAGGAGTACCAGAAATTTGTGGATATGGAAGACAACCGCTTCGATAGTGGCGGAGGCAACAGCGGTGGAGGTTTTAGCGGCGGCAATAATGGCGGATTTAACAGTGGCGGTGGTGGTAATCCGGGATTCAATCCTGCAACACCTGCCGGCTCGAAAGATAATCCGATGGCAGGCATCCGCAGGGATCCGAGTGAATTCGGTGGCTCAAAGTTGTTTATACCACAGGGTTTCCAGACACGTCCATCGAAGGTGAATGATGTGAACTGGGATGATGATGATATGGGGCCGGGGAATTCGTTTAAGAAGAATCTGCCACCGGATGAGGATGCGCCGTTTTAGAATGTTTGGAATCAGTAACGCTGCAAAGTTGTGCAACCTATTTGATGGATGAACGCGATGAAATATTATCGTATTCTTGCCGGACTTCGCCAGATAGGAAGAAATTATAGGATTGGCAGACGAATTAGGAGAGAAAATGGTGTTGAAGAGTAAATTACGCGGCTTTATTTTTCTTTACTGAATTCAAATTCCTCTTTTTTTTCTCGTCAGCACGCTTTTTCTTAGCTGCGTACTCGCTCTTCATGCGCCTGATTTCAGATTGTGTGAAGCGTTCGATATAATCGTCTATATCCTTATAGTCACCCCTTTCAATCATCCAATTGGCTTCCCTCAACTCTTCAGGAGTGACGATTTCGTAACGGTAATCAGCGTATTTATCTGATTTTTCAATTTTCTTAGTAACCATAACGATAACAAGTTTTTACTACTGCAAATTTAGGCGTTAAAATGAATACAACTCTATATTTTATGCCATTTAATGAACTATGACCATACCATGTCCTTCCATCATGATGCACAAACACACTACAAGTCTTCAACAACCTGGAAATTTGAAGAAATTTCAAATCATGGTCTTTGCTTTTGTTGACATAGTTTTCAAGGATATGGTCGCAAAATTCAGAAACCCATTTAATTTCAACCATTCGGTTACGCACTTTGATCTTTGCGTTTTCTACTGACATGGAATTTTTAATTTTGCAATAAAAAGAATAGAATTAAATTATTTTATGCTCATTGATCCATATCAAATTAAATAATTAATGGTGGAATTAGTTTAGGGCCAAAGGGCAAAAAAACAAACAAGGCATGAAAACTGAGCTATCAGCTTTGGGCTGAGCAGGAGTTGAACCTGCGACTTCCGGGCATTGCCCGTTGCTCTGGCCGAAGTATCCCTGTTTTACGGCACCTTTGAATTTCAAAATGTCTAATCTTCCCTGCTCCCATCATCGGCCATTCGCACCATTTTTGGTGTGAACTGAGCAACGATATCTACTAGTTCCTGTTGAGCCGCCATAACCGTTTCAATATTTTTATAAGCCATAGGCGCTTCATCAAGGCCTGCCCCAATTAGTGTTACACCATGATCTTTCAATACCTGTTGCATCTCTGCCTTCGTTATATTTTTAATCGCCTGAGTCCTGCTCATCTGTCGGCCTGCGCCATGAGATGCGCTGTTGATGGCACTTATCTCGCCCTTACCCCTTACCAGAAATCCCGGTGCGGTCATTGATCCAGGTATAATACCCATTACATCTTTTCCTGCCGGGGTAGCCCCTTTCCTGTGAACAATTACCTCCTGTCCGTTCCACATCTCTTTCCATGCAAAGTTGTGGTGGTTTTCGACCTTTGCCAGCACTTGTCCGCCTATTGCCTTAGTCAGTCGCTCATGTATCACTTCATGGCATGCCGATGCATAATCACCTGCAAGATTCATCGCTAACCAGTATTCCATACCCCCCGCACTGTTCATATCAAAGTAGGCAAGGTTGGCAGCTTCCTTTGGTAGCTTGCACACTTGCTTGGCCAGCTTGGTGTAATGCCCGGCTATGGTTGCACCAAATCCACGCGATCCGGAATGGGTAAGCAGCGCAAGATACCTTCCTGCTTTTATGTTAAGCTGTTCATCAGCTTTAATAAACTCGATAATACCCCATTCCGTAAAATGATTACCACCACCTGAAGTCCCTAATTGAGCAACCGCTTTATCATGAAGTTCTTTGATAAAAGGTGTAGCGTTAAATTCTTGTCTATCCAGTATGGCATGGTCAGCCCTGAACTTTCCCTGCCATCCGGCACCTGCTCCGAATTTCGTCCAGGCTAACAGTTCCTTTTTGTATTTCGATTCATTTTCCAGGAAGTGAGATTCAGGAATATCATACACTGACAGGGCCATACGACAACCTATATCTACACCTACTGCATATGGTATAATGGTATTATTCGCTGCCAGTACACCACCAATTGGCAATCCATAACCCTGGTGTGCATCCGGCATCAGGGCGCCTGCGACAGTCACCGGCAATCTCATGGCTACCTCCATCTGGTCAATAGCTCCTTGTTCAATATGCTCCTTGCCAAATACAGCATAGGTGTCTGCTTTTACTTTGAGCTGAATGGCTGCATTATCTGCTTCTTTCTGCTTTTCAATCAGATCCTGAGCCACTTCTGCCAGCAGTTCATCATCGAGGAAATTCTCCGGATAGCGAACCAGTTTTCTGAACAGTGCCAGCACATCTTTTCGTCTCAGTTCCTGGTAGTTTTGTTCCAAAACCTTCAACGCACTTCCTATTGCTTTCCCTTCGGTAAAACCGGCGGTAATAAGGTCTTCTCCTGTTATTTTATGCTTGTTCATGTTTAATAAATTTATTACCATTTCTGGTATGTTGCAAATATATGGTACCGTAGTACCGGAATAAAAATAGAATGGGTAAAAGGCAAGCGGGG
Source organism: uncultured Bacteroidota bacterium (assembly GCA_903903635.1). Taxonomy (GTDB): domain Bacteria; phylum Bacteroidota; class Bacteroidia; order Chitinophagales; family Chitinophagaceae; genus Nemorincola. The sequence goes on along the minus strand of CAIUZK010000004.1, from coordinate 15,636 downwards.
CGCACAGGTGCTCTGGCCATCTGAGCTACTGTTATTAACAGGCAGGATTTGAACCTGCGACCTCCTGGTCCCAAACGAAGTAACCCCGCTCTACGACACCATTCTTAAAATTCTAACAGGCAAAAAGCAGCAAGCGTTTATTGCTCTACCAACTGAGCTATTCCATTTTCATAGAAGCCGGATTCGAACTGGCGACACATAATTATATACGAAGTATCACTTGCTTACGGCACTGTTAAATTGTTTTTTTGAAAGAGCTAAAGGCTGCCAGGGCATCCCGGTTTCCCGGGGCAGGATTCGAACCTGCATCGGCCAATGAAGTATCCCTGATCTACGGCATCTTTCAATGAGTTCCGGAGGCAATATTTGTAACGAGCCAGGGGAGCGCCTGAGGATTTGCACCTCTTCCGGATTTGCACACGGACCCTTTCCCCTTATGGTGGCGAAGTAACCCATTACTACGGCACTCCGGAATTATCATCCATATTTTAAAGAACTTTTCCCGTTATCCCCTCTGCCGTTTCCGGCAGAGGGGCCGCGATATTATAACACTATCTGTCTTATCTTTTCTACTGCATCCGATCCGTTTTCAATAGCCTGAAGTACATCGAATATTTTATCACTCCAGCCGGCTATTAAATATACATCGTCATTCTTAACATCAAGAGGTGTGGTGCCATATCCGGCAAGATTGAAGAGATAGAGCTTTGCATCGGGTGCCATCTTCTTGTATTTAGTCCACGACTTATTAAGCGATGCACCTCCGTTGCGGCTGTTCCACATCTGGCAGTCGGTGAACATCATGATCTTATCCATGACCACTTTTCTATTGATTAGATCATCCAGTACCAGGTGGCCATTGGTTGCATAGCCTACCTCTCCCTCCCGGCTATAGTACTCCTGCACATTAGCCAGCACATTACCCGATGGCATATTGATCACCTTCCACTTTTCACCGAACATACCTGTTACCACCCGCTTACACTTCGATTGCATCAGCATTCCCAGTACCAATCCAATATCAAAGTGCAGTACCTTGCTCCTTGGCGAAATAGAATGCTGCATAGATCCTGAAACATCACAGGCTATCAGTACGCTTGTGTTTTCATCAAATCCCCTTAGTTGCTGTACACTTAAAACTACTGCAGTCTCAAGGGCTTTTAATACCATACTTACCATATCCGAACTTAGGCCCTTTACCTCCCGGTATGCCGCAAGGAACCTGTATGGTAGCTGCCTGGATGCTGCAACAGCTTTTTCATTGCTAAGATAGTTGCACACCTTGATCATATGGGCCACCGAAACTTCTGCTTCAAGTATATTCCTGAGGTTGCGCATCGTTGCCATATAGCCCATTCTGTTGCTATCTATCAGTTCCTCCCATTTGTTTTTGAAAGCAATTGCCTTTTCTTTTTCGTCGGCATACTTTACCTGACCCAGAGCAGAGAGTTCAGTCTCCCAGGTATAGGGAGTGGATAACTCATTAGTAGCTATTTTATTGAACACAGCCTGCTGTCCTTCATCCTTTGCTTTAGGGTGAACTATGAATAAGGCATCCCTCAGTTTTATAGCAGCATCCCGGTTGTATTTGGCAAACTGGTACTCATCAAATCTGTTGAACGATACTGCAAGGCCCTTCTGTATCTGCCTCGATAATTTATTCAGTTTCTTAGTACCTGTTCTGTTATTGGCCAGTTCATAATAGGCAAGTAGTTCAGTTATCTCATCTGCTCTCTGTACCACGCCGGTTACTGCTTTTCCCACAATGGCATTGCCCGAATTTGTTTTAGCCAATTCTACAGCAAGCACCAGTGGCACGCTCCTCAGGTACATTTCATTGCGGGCATAAACTGCCAGCCGGGCTATGTACTCAGGATTGTTTTTTGCCATCAACTCCCTTATCCGTTCAAGTCTGGTTTCACCTTTTTCATAAAAGGTATCACTCAGCCCTGCGGTTACTACGGCTGCATACAGTTCCGTTTCTGGTGTAAGCGCATATGCCTTAGCCCCTTCGTAATTGTTAACTGTATTTGCCTTTTTTTTGAAGATGTTGAATTTCATGTTGCTGCATTTTAATGGTTGCTATTGTTTTTTTTTCAATCGTTTTTGTTTGATGATGCAAAGATGAAACAGCATTACGCAGTGTAATTGCGCAGTTGTGAAATATTTTCAGCTATTTTTTGAAAAATGCTCCAAATGCCTGATTATCAACTAAAAGAAATTTTCAGGGAATGGAAATTATTTTTCATTGCGCAAATAGGTTGCGCAGATTTTTTATAAATTCACATTTTAGCTGGTTGCTAAATCTAAAAATGAGCTCATGCCAATCAATAAACTGGCCCTAGTGCGCTACAAAACCATCGATAATTGTCTCCAAAACCGGCTGCGTAAATGGACACTTGAAGACCTTGTTGTTGCTTGCTCGACGACTATATTTGAATATGAGGGTATCGCCAGGGGGGTGAGCAAGCGAACTGTGCAACTGGACATTCAAAACATGCGCAGCGAGAAGCTGGGTTATAACGCACCCATTATTGTTACTGATAAGAAGTATTATAGCTACGAGGAAAAAGAATTCAGCATTACCAATTCACCGCTTACCAACCAGGATCTTGGAACCCTCAATGAAGTGCTCGAAGTTTTGAAGCAATTCAAAGGGTTTGGATATTTCGAGGAATTGAATGGTATGGTGACCCGGCTTGAGGATAAGCTTTTCAAACAACAACATAAAGGCAGGTCATTCATAGACTTTGAGAAGAATGAATTACTCAAGGGCCTTAATCATATTGATCCGCTGCATAAGGCAATTATCAATAGTCGAGCTATTGAAGTGGCTTATCAGTCTTTCAGGGCGATCAAGCCGCAAAATATAGTATTTTATCCCTACCTGCTAAAGGAATACCGGAACCGCTGGTTCTTGCTTGGAGCCTCCAAAATAGGAAAGGGAATATTATTACTGGCGCTCGACAGGATTGATCATTTTACAGAACTGGAGCATGAAAAATACCTCAAGCCTGAATTTGATGTGATCAATTATTTCAGCGATGTAATTGGAGTTTCAAAATCAGTCAACCAAACTCCCCTCCAGATCGTGTTTAAAATGGTAAAGGAGCATGTGCCTTATGTCATTACAAAGCCGGTTCATCCTACTCAGCGAATAATAAGAGAAGAAAGTGACGGCACAGTTTTTACCATTAACGTGATTTGGAATTTTGAGCTGGAACGCGAAATTCTTGGTTTCGGCGAACAAATGACCATCATTAGCCCCAGGCGGCTGATTGGCAAAATTACCGCCAGGTTGAAAAAGACTCTGGCTAATTACACAGTTTCTGAATAATTGCCTAACTAGCTTATTTGTGTATTCGATACGAAGGCGGTTAATTAATGTTAAATAAATGAAATATTGCAATAGTAATTCGTATCTTGTAGTAACAAAACGGAATTATTATGGCAACGATCATACTTTCGGGAGTAGGTGGCATAGTGAACTGGCTGCCACTTGTTTTACCACTTGTGGCTATCGTCCTTGTGGCATGGGGTATTGAAAATCTAGTCCGTTTCGTGAAGAATAGAAAGATGAAAAAGCAGGAACAGCTTTGTTCAGATGCTCCGATGTCGATGGAGGAGCCATATATTGAAACTAATGTTTAATTAACCTGAATAAATCTCTGAATTTATGGCTGCAATTATTCTTGGTGGCGCTCCTGAGGCCAACTGGCTTCCCTTACTGATTCCGCTGGTTGCGGTTTTTCTGATAGTTGTATCAGCAGAATATCTTGTGAGGTATGTAAAGAGAAGATTCGGCAGGAAACCAGCCTTGCCGGATGATGCAGGAGGTAAGGCAATACCGGAGCAGGAAGATATCAGTTGAGGATAATGGTGCAATGGCGTATGCTGATGAAATAACAGCGGATAACAGCCAAGAGAATGAAGGAAGAAAAGGAAATAGAAGAGGAGTAGCATTGAATATATTTGCATACATTTGTAAGTATGGTAAAGCTAAAGGAGTTGTATTACAAACACCCAAAAAGTGGTTATCTTCTATTGGTAACCATCGGAGCTATTATTGGATTTGCTTTTATGTTTTATATTTTGTTGATATTTCATTTCCATCCTTTCGGGCTTTAATTTTATAGATGGTTAATAAAGCCTCAATTTTAAGACTATAGTGCATTTAGGAAATTATAATGGGCTGCGTTTGCAGCTATTTTTGTTTACATTTATCTTTCGATATGAAAAAGGTGATCTTCATCTTCTCCATTATTGTTTTTTGTCAGCTCAATTGCTCAGCTCAAGAGTCTAAGGAAGATTTTTTAAATGAGGTGAATAGTTCCTTAATTGATTTTTCATATAGACATTTTTATTTAGCTCCGGAAGCAAAAGGAATTTGGAACAATTACAGTTATGATAAAAAGGAGGTCGCCAGGAGTGTTTTTGAGCATTTTTTATCAAAGGATATAATTTCAGAGATTTATGATATTGCAAAAGATACCTCTTGTGAAAAATGGAATTTTGACCAACTAAAAAAGGCGAAATGTATTTTGCATAAAAATGTAAAATCAAAAGTATCAAAACATCACTTTTTATCTTCTCACAAAGGATCTAAAAGGAAAATATTCTCGATCTCCAAGCCTGTTTTTAGTAAAAATAAAGAATGGGCAATTATTTCTATGAATTTTAATGGCGGTATGGTAGGAGAATATTCGTATGGAAGCATAAATATCTTTCACAGAATAAATGGAAAATGGGAATTCGTTTTTAGACCTTGCCAATGGATTAATGAGTATTAAATCAATGCCATAGTAGCCATTTTTATTATCTTTATTTTATGGGTGCTGAATCGCAAAATAAGAAAGGGTCTAATTATGGTCTTTACTTAATACTAGGGATTATTATGTGGCTCATAGCATTTGCGTCATTTGACCCGTTAGTCGATCTTAGGAATTTATTGATTGGTAAAATATTATTTGTTGCCTGGTTGGTGTTTTTGGTAACGGGTTGGGTCATTTTCATGATAGGATGTATAAAACGATTTAAAGCGAAGTATTACAGATAAGCTAAAAATTCATGAGATATTTTAACATTCAACCTGAGTCTCCAACTTCCTAACCCCCTGAATATTACGAAAGAATAAGTTATTTTTGCACCCTTATTCAAAACCACACAATGAACCGTATTTATTTTGATAATGCTGCAACCACGGCATTGGATCCTGATGTATTGTCGGCAATGATGCCGTATTTGACGGAGAAATTCGGGAATCCATCTTCTATATATTCTTATGGCAGGGAGACCAAAATGGCCATAGAAGTTGCCCGTAAAAGCGTAGCGAAAATTCTGAATGTCAATCCGGGAGAGATATTTTTTACATCGGGAGGCACAGAGAGTAGCAATACTGCGCTGACCGCTGCAATCAGGGACCTGGGTTGCCGTCATATCATCACCTCGCACATTGAGCATCATGCAACCTTGCATACGGTAGAGTATCTGGAGCAAACGGGGCAGGCAACGCTGAGCTATGTGCAACTTACCGATAAGGGACATGTGGACCTTCATCATCTTGAAGAACTGCTGGCAGGCAGCAAGGAGCGCAGTGTTGTGACGCTGATGCATGCCAACAACGAAATAGGTAATCTGCTGAAAATAAAAGCCGTTGGTGAACTTTGCGAAAAGTATAATGCGATCTTTCATAGTGATACAGTGCAAACAGTAGGCCATTACCCGTTTGACCTGAAGAAGCTACCCGTGCATTTTATTAACGGTGCGAGTCATAAATTTCACGGGCCGAAAGGGATTGGGATACTGTATGTAAATGAAAACATAAAGATCAAGCCCTACATAAACGGAGGGGCGCAGGAGCGCAATATGAGGGCCGGAACTGAGAATCTATATGGCATAGTAGGTTTTGCAAAGGCACTTGAACTAGCCACGGAACGGTATGAGCAGGACAGCGCCTACATCAAAGAACTGAAAGCCTATATGACTGCAAGGCTTACCGAGACTTTCCCCGGCATATTGCTGAATGGGGATACACTGGGCAGCAGCCTGTATACGGTAGTGAATGTATCGTTTCCGCTGACCGACCGGTCGGATATGCTGTTGTTTAACCTGGATATGGCCGGCATATGCGTGAGTGGGGGCAGTGCCTGTACCAGCGGGGCGAGTTCGGTGAGCCATGTAATAAAGACTATTTATAACGGCAAGGTATCTGATCATGTACCCATACGTTTTTCATTTTCGAGGCATAATACAAAGGCGGAAATAGATTTTGTAATTGAAAAACTAAAGGAACTGGTATAGCGGACTTATACTTTTCATTTCCATAACAGTAAAAGGGAGGTAGCCACTTCCTTTATCATTATCTTTGCAGTGCGTGTAGCGAAGTTATCGGTCGATGTTCAGGATTTCATGGGACATGAAATAAACAGACAGAGCAATAAATGCAACATGCAGCAAAGCATATGTCGCACAAAACAAAGATAGTTGCCACAGTAGGTCCGGCCTGCAATTCCTACGAAATGCTCCTGGCGCTTGTAAAAGAGGGTGTAAACGTATTCCGCCTGAATTTTTCGCATGGCACGCATGAGCAGCACAAGCTGGTAATGGACCACATAAAAAAGATCAACCTTGATTGCGGATTGAATATAGCCACGCTGTGCGATTTGCAGGGGCCTAAACTGCGGGTAGGGGAGATAAAAGACAATAAACTGGACCTTAAAAAAGGTGATGAATTTTATTTTACCAATGAGCCCTGTATAGGCACACTGGAGCACATTTACATATCTTATCCATCGTTTCATAACGATGTAAGAGTAGGGGAGAAGATACTACTTGACGACGGGAAAATAGAGGTGCTTGTGATGGAAATAGGAGGCGATAACCGGGTTAAGGTTAGCGTATTGGCTCCGGGTATTTTATCTTCGAGAAAGGGCGTTAATCTGCCTGATACGAATATTTCGCTGCCATCATTGTCGGAAAAAGATCTGGATGATCTTGATTTTATAATAAGCCAGGATATAGAATGGGTGGCCCTGTCTTTTGTAAGGCGGCCGGAGGATGTTTTTCAGCTCAGGGATATATTGAAGAGTAAGAACAGCGGGACAAAAATAATATCGAAAATAGAGAAGCCCGAAGCGCTGCAACACCTGAGGGAAATAATACTGGCATCGGATGCAGTGATGGTGGCCCGTGGTGACCTGGGCGTGGAACTGCCGCTGGAGCAAGTGCCAATGATACAAAAGACCATTGTGAGTAAGTGCATACACCGGGCAAGGCCGGTAATAATAGCCACCCAGATGATGGAGAGCATGATAGACCGCACCCGCCCCAACCGTAGTGAAATAACGGATGTGGCCAATGCCGTGCTGGAAGGTGCCGATGCCGTAATGCTGAGTGGCGAGACTGCGATGGGCCAATATCCGGAGCTGGTGATTCATACTATGGTGAGCATCATTAATGAGGTGGAGAAGGAAGCAGTGGTGTATAACCGCAACCTTGACCCAAAGCCCCATTCGCCCTCGTTTTTGAGTGATGCGCTGTGCTATAATGCCTGCGAGATAGCTAAGGATATAAACGCAAATGCACTGATAGGCATGACCCAATCGGGTTATACTGCCTTTATGCTGTCGAGCTTCAGGCCACAGTCGCCACTATATGTGTTTACCAAAACCAGGAAGCTGGTCAACCAACTTAGCCTGAGCTGGGGCGTGAAAGCTTTTTACTATGATAAAGAAGAAAGCATGGATGGCATAATAGCCGACCAGGTAAGTATGCTAAAGGAAAAAGGGTTATTGAAATCGGGAGATGTGGTGGTGAATACGGGCAGTACGCCGATACATGAACATCTGCCCACCAATATGCTGAAGATAACCAGGGTAATGTAGGGACCAGGCCGGCGCTATTTTATTTTGTATTTATTTTGGGGAGAACGGCTGGTAGGTAAGATGGAGTTTACAAGGATTTCCTTCTTTTTTTTATAGATGCGATAAACAATCAGGTAGGGGAAGGGTTTGAAAATTAAGCCAACTTTTGGCCTTTGATTTTTCGAATCGCTTCTTTTGCATTCTTTCTGACTTCATTAAATGGCAATGCTTTTACCTTGCCATTTTTATAATCACTAAATTCCTGTTCCAGCTTAGCAATAAGTTTTGCATCCATACATGAGTCATTTGATTTGTGATATTCTTCTACCATGCCTTTTACAATTACTTACAAAGTGGTTTTATTTTAAGTTTTTCTATTGCACAGTGCAATAGTTTATCTAATTATTGCATAGTGCTCGTACTATGTAACCAAATTTAATCATTTTCACCAATATCAGATCAGATCCGGAAGTTTTAAGAATACAATCTGATAATTGTATAGTTTTAGGGTTGAAAAATAGTTCCTGATTGTGATAATAAGAGCTGCAATTTTTTTACTGGCGCTTTGTTTTTTAAGTTTGGGTGCAAATGCCCAGCAGATCTCATTTAAAGATACCATAGCGGCTTACAACCTCCATAAAGCGCACATCAACAAGACCGGCATGGCGGTGTTGGGATCGTGGGGATTGGTAAATATAGCCGCAGGTGGTATTGGGTATTTTACGGCGAAGCAGGATGAAACAAAGTACTTTAGTGAGATGAGTATGGCCTGGGGCGTTGTAAACACCGGAATAGCCGGGCTGACCATGCGGGCTATGAAAAGGGAACTGGCCCTGAAAACAAACAGCGAAGGATATTACCGCAGCTACCTGACGAATAAGCGGATATACCTCATTAATGCCGGGCTGGATGTGGTGTATATAGGTGCAGGTGTGGGGCTTACTGCCTACGCACACCAATCGAAAAGGAACCAGGATATTTATAGCGGGTTTGGTAAGGCAGTGGTAGTGCAGGGTATCTTCCTTTTACTGTTTGACAACATTATGTTTTCGGCGCACCAGATGGATAACAGCAATTGGTACCGCATCATGAATGAAATCAGGTTTACCAACAGAACCATTGGTATTGAGCATACTTTCTGAAGACCGGTATTGCTACCCGTATAGAAATGGTGTCTTGAAATTCAATTATCGATTATTGCATTAAAATAAAAATGCCACAACCGAAGTGTGGCATTTTTATTGAACCTTTTTTATTCAACGTCACTTATTTAAAATCACCTGCCTTTACAAAGGTGATCTTGCCAGGCTCGAGGAATTTCTTCATTGCTTTGTTCAGGTCGGCGGCTGTAAGTTTTTGCAGCTTCTCATCCATTGCTTTATCCCAGGCCATAGTGCGGCCCAGTTCCAGTTCTGTATTCAGGTTGGTAACCAGTTGGCCATCTTCGGCACGACCGGTTTCGCGGTATTGTAAGTAGCCTGCTTTGGCGTCTTTCAGTTCCTTGTCTGTAAATCCTTCCTTCAGCATTTTGTTGAGTTCTTCCATCCAAACCTTTTCCAGTTTTTCTTTGTTTTCAGGGTTGTAAATAGCGTATGATCCAAATGCGCCTGCTTCATCCTGATTGCCGGGTTGCAGCCACGAACCTACGCCATAACTGATGCCTTCCTTCTGACGGATACGTGTTGCGAGACGGGAGTTAAGGAATCCGCCACCAAAAATGAAATCACCCATTCTGAGGGCAGGATAGTCGGGATTGTCGTCGCGGAGTTTAAGATTACAGCCGCATACCATCATTGCATTCTTCTTATCCGGAGTTTTTATTTCCTTGTTCTGGGTGGGGATTTCGTCGTATTTGTCGGCTATGCGTGTATAAGATTTTTCGGAAGTCCAGTTGCCCAGTATTTTGCTCAGTTTGTCTGTTACTGTGGCTTCATCAAACTCGCCAACAAATGCAGCAGTAGCATGGCTGCCATTGTAAAATTCCTTGTAGAAATTCTTTACATCTTTGAGTGTTGCGCCATTTAAAGATTCAACTTCTTCATCGGCCGACATGGCATAGTTGATATGTCCTTTTGGCCATAAAGAAGTGATGTGGCTGAACTCGCGGAATGCCAGGCTCTGAGGATCAGAGCGCTCCTGCTCCAGGCCGGTAATGTTCTCGGCCTTCAGGGTTTTAAATTCGTCTTCGGAGAACAAGGGCTCATGCAGCATTTCATTTACCAGGTCCAATGTCTGTGCTATGTTTGGTTTGGTAGATTTGATCATCACTGTAACCTTTTGTCCATTGCCATAGAAATTTACATTCGATGAAAGTTTATCGAGTGTTTCATTTATCTGTGCCATAGTGTGAGACTTAGTACCACGCTTGAGCATAGAGGCAGTGAGATTGGTAACAGCCGATTTGTTCTGCAGTGATTTTTCATCGCCCATACGCAGGGTAATGCGGCCTTCAATAGTGTTGCCGCGGGTGGTCTTGCTCAGGAGTACATACTTGCCTCCGCCCGGGATAGCGCCGCGTTTTGTGCGTTTTTCGATATTGGCAGGAGAAGGGTCAAATGCTTCGGCCTGTGCGAGGGCCTGGTTGCCTTTATAATCTTTAACCAGCGCAGCAACATCGGGTTGTACCGGTACATTGGCCCGTACAGGATTGGCTGTAGGTATAAACTCACCTATAGTGCGATTGCTGGCAATGAAGTAGGTTTTTACGATCTTGTTTACATCATCGGCAGATACCTTTTTAAGGTGATCGCGATACAGGAATGCCAGCCGCCAGTCGCCTTGTGCAATGTACTCGCTGAGGGTAAGGCCAGTGTACATGGTATTGCGGTAGGTGTCTTCAAAATTCTTGATGAGCTTGGCACGAGCCTTTTCCACTTCATCGGCAGTAATCGGGTTGACTGCAATATCATCGATAGTGCTGAGCATGGCATCTTTGGCCTTGTCGATAGATTTTTCTTTCAGCACTTCAGCCGTGATATAAAAATAAGCAGGGTCTTTAAGCGCAGGATTGTCGGCACCAACGGAGGAGGCTTTGCCTGTCTTAACCAGGCTTTGGTACAAGCGGCCATTAGGCTGATTGGTAAGCGACTCGTTGAGGATATCGAAAGCGGCATAATCTTTGTCGGCTCCCGATACTACATGATAACCAACAGATACGGTTTGCACATCGCCCACACGGTTGAGTGTTACGCTGCGCTCGCCATCCTGAGGAGGCTCAATGGTATAGCATGGGTCGATAACACGGCCAGGTTTGGGGATGCTGCCGAAATATTTTACCACCAGCGCCAGTGTTTTAGCAACATCGATCTTGCCGGCAACAAGCAGAACGGCATTGTCGGGCTGATAATATTTTTTATAGAAAGCCTGCAGATTTTTGATCGGCACTTTTTCAATATCCTCCTTTGAGCCAATGGTGGACTTGCCATAGTTGTGCCAGAGGTACATGGTAGATAATACGCGCTCTTCGAGGATATTGGAAGGTGAATTTTCGCCTGATTCAAATTCGTTTCTCACCACGCTGAACTCGCTTTTGAGGTCTTTCTCGGCAATGAATGAATTGATCATCCTGTCGGCTTCAAGACTTAGACCCCAGTTGAGGTTTTCGTCGCTGGAAGCAAAGGTTTCGAAATAGTTGGTGCGGTCGTATGAGGTACTGCCGTTGGGGCTGGCGCCATGTGCGGTCAGCTCATCGGGTATGTGCGGATGTTTTGTGGAACCTTTGAAAAGCATGTGCTCGAGCAGGTGAGCCATACCGGTTTCGCCATAGCCTTCCATGCGCGAACCTACGAGGTAGGTGGCATTAACGGTAATGGTAGGTTTAGACTGGTCGGGGAACAACAGTACCCGCAGGCCATTGGGTAGCCTGTATTCGGTAATGCCTTCCACTTCAGTTACTTTTTCAGGTCCCGATTTGCCACCGCCTGTTTTTTGAGCCAGTGTATGAGTACCGGAATAACATACACCCATCAGCAACAGGGCTGATATGATCTTATTGATTTTCATAAGCCGATTATTATATGAGAATCAAAATTAATAAAATATCTGAAAGTTGTGTGGTTAATTTCCAATGTGGTAATTTCCAATTGAGCAGGGTGGATGATTAATTTTTTTGTGGATTGAAGCAAAAGCTGGACCAGCCATTCATTTTCTATACTAAGCTTATCGGCCTAACTTGCCTTTTTGAGTATTGGGATTTCCTGATATTTCGGCATATCAGGGTTATTTACGGTTGCATCTTCAAAGGGTTCATTGACCTCATTATCAAGATGCCGCAGTTGGATATTTTTATCCTGATTATCCATATCAATCCTGTTAATTGCATCGGATAATTTTATAGGCTCGTTTGTGGTCAAATCATAGAGTTTCATCAAAACAAATGTAGCATCTCCCTCTAAACAAAGCTGTACATAATTAGGGCAAAAAGTAGCATAATTCATACATAAGTTTAGAATGACTTGATAAACAAATGTGGTTTGTTGCCCGTGTTTTCTTTGTTTCTTGAGGTTGGATAAAGCCGAAGCTATTGAGAATCCTTTGGGCCTATGGGGTGAGGAATTTGTGGATTTAGGGTATGTTTTGTGGTGGGGGGTAGTGAAGATTATTTGCTATAAATAAAGAACTGCTACCAAGCACATTGGAGCAGAAGCAAATTTAAAAGATACTAGGAATTGAATAAATAAGTATCTTTATTATATAAAGTGTGCCTATGAAAAAGTTATTGTTCCTGTTTTTTCTGCTCCCACTTATTGTTCATGCACAAGCATGGCAATGGGGGCGGGGGAGTACTTATTGGGTATTTGAAAAATATGCAACTGCATTGGATGATTCAGGCAATGTTTATGTAGGAGGAGGAGGTCGTACAGCAACAAGCTCAACATCTGAATTAGCAGTAATCAAAACTGATCCTTCAGGAAACAATAAATGGGCTATAACTGCAAAGCCTTATGGAAACAATACTTATTTGCCAACTGTTGCCACAAGTCTGACGATAGATAATAAAGATAAAAACGGTCGTAGTATATATATTCTTGGTTATAGCCATGACAGTATGGTGGTGATACAGGGAGATACATTGAGAAGCCCCAATGGTCACGCTATGTATTTCCTAATGAAATGTTCTTGCGCAACAGGCAATATTATATGGACGAACATTATTGCATCCTCAAATTCATTTATGACCGGCCCTGGTACAGGGACAATAAGCAAGGTAGCTGTTGATAATAACGGGAATGTATATGTTGCGGGAATATTTACTGCTAAAAGCATGACCATAGGAGGAACAACACTATATAATACGGATACCGGAGGAATTTCGTCAGACGTGTTTATTGCTAAATACACGTCTTCAGGAGTGCCTGTATGGGCCAAAAGCTTTGGTGGTCAGAGAAATGAGTTGTCTGATTATAATTATCCCATGGGATTTGCTGTGACCAGGAAAGGCAATATCTATATTGCCGGACGGTATCAATCAGCTTCAATCGACTTCGGACCTGCATTGCTTACGAATACCAGCATATTAAAAGGGAATACTTTCCTTGCCAAATTGGATACCGGCGGGAATGCTATCTGGGCGCAAAATTTTGACAGGCATGTAATGATCTGCAATCTTATTGCGGATGACCATGAAAATTTTTACCTGGTCGGGTATATAGATTCAACGGTGACAGAAGTATTTGGTACGCATATGGTAACTACAACCTCGCTTGGTTCAGTTCTTTTTGCCAGATTAGATTCTTCAGGAACTGCAAAGTGGGTAAAAGTATCGAGTGGTAATAGTTATACCACGGGGTATGGCATTTCTTTGGATCTCTGCGGAAATATCTGGATCGGTGGATGCCTGGGTGGTTCAGGAGTGGGTGATACAACAAGCTTTGACGGACACATGATTACCTGGCCCGGGGTATGCTCTTTCCCACTTTTTTTAGCTGAATTTGATACCTCCGGTGGCTATAAAAAGGGTTTAAGCCTCCCGGGCGGAGGGGCTGGTCTTGCCTATGTATCCAGTGATATAGTAGTGGATAATAAAGGTGATTTTTATGTTGCCGGCGGTTACACAAATGTTGCCATGCCGTTAGGCCCTGATACATTAGGCACCTCATTCGGAGTTGAGGGATTATTTATTGCAAAGTATAAATATGATACGGTATTATGCCCGACAGAGATGGATGTAAAACAAAAAGAAATCCCTTTAAATTACTTTGTTCTTTTTCCAAATCCTGCTTCTTATGAATGTACTATCCGTTACGATGGGATTATACCAATAAATTCGAAAGCAGAACTCTATGACCTTGCAGGGAGGCTGATAAAAACTTACGTATTGTCGGGGAGTAGTACGGTTATCTCAGTAGCGGGGCTTGCTCCAGGTATGTACTTCATAAAGATTAACGGCTCAGAGGTCAGGAAGTTTGTGAAGCAGTAGAAATTCACTCCAATTGCAGATCAATATTATATTTCAAAAGGTTAACCAGTGGGACGGGTGCAATATACCCTGTTAATTGCAATTCATTTTCTGTATTGTGCCAATCAGAGAATTTCCGGGTGTATAGCCATAGGCTATCTTTGATTCGGGCTCTTGCTTTGTTTCTTGAGGTAGGATAAAGCCGAAGCAATTGAGAATCCTTTGGGCCTATGGGGTGAGGTAAGTGGGGAAAGGACATTGGGGATTTAAGGTGTGTTTTGTGAGGTGGGTAGTGAAGAATGCTTCCCGGTACAAAATGTAAAGACTATTGATTTTAGTGGCTTCCCGGGAAAAGAGCCATTACTTGATTCGGCAACAAATTCGTCTTTTTTGGCGATAATGGATATTAAAACAATTGCGCTACGGTATTCATGGCAATAAACATTCTACCACTATCGGGCAATGAAATGAAACCATATTTTGAATAAAAACTAATCGCTTCACTATTTATTGGATCAACTACAATTGCCATCAAAGCTATACTGGTTATTGACGTTTCAAAACTTCTTTTAAGAGCGTCTATCAATAATAACTTCCCAACTCCCTGTCCCTTGAACTTAATATCCACTGCCAATCTCCCTAATAGTGTAACAGGTAGATCATTATAGGAAGGCGGTAATTTTTTTATTATTGATTCAGGCAATTGGCTTCTTTGTATTGAAGCACTTGAAAGCGTATAGTACCCTTTTATTCTTTCTTCGTCAGATAAGATAAAACAAGCAGTCAGCTTTCTCTTCATATCCTGCCTGGCTTGTTTTTGGAGATAGTTATCCAACATGTAATTTCCACATGAAAAACCGGCTTTCTCGTGGTCGCTATTCAAAAGAGATGTTAAGTAACTCATTTTGCAGACACTTGCTTTTGATAATGCTTCGCTGCTTCTTTCAATGATTTATTTGGCTTAGGAGAATTAACCAGCGAATCGAAAAATACTTTTCGATCTTTTTCGGTTGCAAGTATGGCGTTATGCTTCTCAACAATACTATTGGCTACTTGTTGGGTAGAATGTATAACAAATTCGGAGAGGGATTTAAAACCGCTAATCCGGGCAGCAAGTTCAAAGAATTCTTTTTGACTCTTTGTTAGTCTGGTATCAAACCTTGCTTGTTGTTGATTTGCGTAACTCATAACATATAATTGATACAAATGTACGGAAATTAACCGTACAGATAAATTATTATTCTGTTAGGATTCTTATTTCCCGATACAAAAAGTAACTTATCAATACTGGTAAGGCTTTCAGCGTTTCGAGGTACAAATAAGGTACAAATTCTACCAATTACCTCATTTTATGTTCTATTCAACGGCAAAGGGCGG
>CAIUZK010000003.1 GCA_903903635.1 uncultured Bacteroidota bacterium | reverse complement strand
ATATCTTCATCGAAATATTTCTCCAATGAGCAAGGATAAAAGCGCGCTGTCACAAGAACTAAAAGACAAAGTAAGGTGCCTTATCCAGGACAATTCGCCTGCGCGCATCAGCAGGAGTTTGCGCGCGGTGTTCTTCGGTTATCTTAGGAATGCGCGCGAAGGCTTGCACGTCGATTTTGATTCAGTGATTGATGATGTAGAAGCCTTGTGTGAACTGCTGGACGTTGCGGCCAAGGAAGAGAAGTTAAAGTGAATGTAGCTTTGTACGAAACGCCAGTCCTAAAATTTGCCGATAAACCTGGTTTGTCCTTCGTAGAATTCCTTGGCAGACTCTTCGCCATAGGCGCCTTTGAAATAATCAAGGCTCTCCCACCAATTCGGCTTAATCTCTGGCTCAGAGAAGGTTCCGGTTTTTTCTTCTTCTGGCTCCAAATGAGGCTCTGGCTTATGTTCTATCGCAATTCCTGTTTCGTCAAGAATTTGAGCAGCCAGAACTTCATTCTCATCGCATTCGGCGCCGCCTACTATTTTAAATTTGGGAGTTACATTCCATTCCATGAATTTATACCGCAGGATTTGTTCGGCGATACTTAGATCCTCCATTGAATTACAAAACAGTGAGTCAAAAATATTGAAACACTTTCTTCCATCCCGGATCAATTGAATGTTCGTATTAAATACGAATGATTTCTCTATACTCTGTAAAGTAATCGGAACGTCCTTATACTTGGGCGAATATTCAAAGCCACCTTTATATTCAACTAATGCTTCGTAACAAGTTGGGTACTTCTCCTCAAATTGTATTGATAATTCCTTTCGCTTCTTTTCACTTGCATTCTTTGAGTAGAAACAGTCTCCAAAAAACTTTCCTTTAAGCACCTTTCGGTTACCATCATTTATTGCAATCTTATTGATGTTCATAAAATATTCGTAGAACTCATTACCACTTTCGCATTCCCTTTTGTATTCTATTACATCCTCCTTCAATTCACCATATACTTTCATAGAATAGTTCATGAACAAAATTGCCGCAAGAAGTGGTTGGCAATTGCAGACATCAATACCTATGAATTGTTTGCCATCGATTGACAGATACTTCCTGAATTCTTTCTTTAGGTTTGTAACATTCGTATAAACCCTCCCATCCGGATGCTTATACGAAGGCCTGCAAAAGAATCGTTTGTCGTATATCCTAAAAAGAGGAAGATACTTTTCATCCGAAACCTTAGTGATACATAAAAAATCATCAGGTACGAAGTCGCCGCTATAATGTATAGGGGAGATAATAGTAGAATATTTGTTCTTTTCCTCAACTTGTAAAATAGGATTTTTACTACCAGTTTCATTATTCCCATTTGGATTCAAATTCACTATGGTGTTATCTACAATTTTTGGAAAGCTTGGTACGAAACCGCCATCCATTTTTTGATAGTCCAGGATAGATTCTGGTACTTTATTTGATGTGTTTTCAGTTTTTGGTACAAAGTCGCCATCCTCTTTTAGATTTATTAGCTTATCGTCATCATCAGGTACGAAGCCGCCGCTATAATGTATAGAGGAGATAGTAGTAGGATATTTGTTCTTTACTTCAAGACCATTTTTATTATCCTCATTACCTGATATGCTTTCGTAATTCACCGGTATAGCTAAAGCTTCCATATTTATTCCGGTTACCTCCAATTTAGAAATGACTTCATCGTAATAGAGTTTCAGTTCTTCATTTTTAAATACACGCCGGCTGAGTGATTCTAAGGTGGGTTTCCTTATGTACTTTTTTTTGACTGATACCCTGTCGAAACCAGACTGCTGCTGGGGTAATGGTTTAAGACCGTAAGAATATGGTATCTCCCCAGTGACGTAACCTTTTTTGTAGCAGAAGATGATATTTTTTACCTCTAAGGTTTTTAACATGAGGCTACAATCAGAATTGTCCATTCTCAATAGATCATGTGCGTTCTTTATCGAAAATTCAGTTTTCTTAGCTTTTTTGTGCTTTAACCTTATATAAAGGCTTTCTATGAAAATCAGTACCTTTATTAGGTATAATTTTTTGTCAGGAATTATGTCGGTGTTAATCACAAAATCCCATATCAGCGGCAAGTATCCTGATGGAATGTAAAAGGTATGTACTCCCGGTACGATCGTTATTTTACGAGGCATTGATAAAAATAAAAAGCCGAACTGTTCATGGAGAGAAACAATCCGGCGTGGTTTTTAAACCAATAAGTTGTACGTTCAACGATCATCTCTCCATGACTGATCGTTACTCGCTTGTTCTTTTAAATACTATCAGGAATAGGTAATACCTATTTCACTGAAGATAACAGTAACCGAAGTTTTTATGAAGTAACTCGCCGGTTATTGTTTAGTTCCCCCAGAAGTACTATAGCTGCATACATTCAGCTATTGTTCTTGTTACTGTTCTTCCTTGTTCCTGTGTTTGTTTTTTTGCGCTTAAGTTATGTGTAGCCAGGTTGATTCTCGCTCGAAGAACTGGCTCCGGATCGCTCCGGATTCCAATTTAAATGAGCGTCGCCTCATCGTTGTCGAGCAACAGTTGCGGGTTGATTTCTACCGGCACTTTAAATTTGTCTTTCCCTTTTTCAAACGTTATGTAACCTGAATTTCCGTTGGAAATGCTACGGTATAAAAACTCCCTTAGCTTGTCTACACGCAACTTTAATTTAAAAGGCGAATCAGGAATATCAATTATCATGAATTCGTTTCCGTTCGAGAATATACCGCTATCTACCCATTCGTCATTTTCAAACTCCATAATTGTTGCTTCAAACAGCATGCTACGCAACTTCTTTGGTTTTCTTGGAGAAATGGTTGAACGTATCGGTGGCCGGCTGGCCGACTTAAGTTTCTTACTTGCATCAGGTAACTCAAGCGGCCATTTCTGCCCGTGTATGAATTTGCCTTGTTCATCCTCTTTTATAGGCTCCAGACTGTACTTGTCGCTTGGTTGTGGTCTCCTGTAGTCCGGCAAGTCGGTGAGAAGCTTGTCGATCTCCTGATCGATGATAACCTGCTTCTCGTATTGGGTCATGTAGTTGTCGTCGTCGTCTATTATATCGTCTCTCATTATCCTTTTAAATAGCTTAACTCAAGGATTATCTATAGTGGCGGGACACAATTATCTGGATATTTCATAAATCTTTCCGCATAACTTAGATCAAAGAAATCTTCCGGCATGGATAGAGTATTACCGCAGAACAGGTTAATTTTTAAGTCGCCTTTAGGGTTGAATATTTCCTGAATTATCTCGCAGGATTCCCTCTGCAATTCACACATGTAAACCATGTT
>CAIUZK010000002.1 GCA_903903635.1 uncultured Bacteroidota bacterium | reverse complement strand
GCATAGTGCAGTCTTTTAATTGTTAATAATTGCGAAACGTAAGTTTTGGCCTACTAAATTAAAATTTCGGATCCTAAATAATTAGGATGACCGCACATACTGCACTATGCTTTTCTTACATAATTACTCGCGCCAGACTGAGTTGAGCATTTTAGCCAAATGTTAAGAAATTCATGATTTCGGATGTAGCTTAAACCAGTTTTTATATTGCCAGTCAAATCCCCGTAATTTACTTTCATGGATCTGCAACAAAAAAATAAACTGCTTCATGCTCGGGCTGGCTTTGGTATTTCGTTGGATGACTACCATAATCCTTTACCAGTCGAGAAGGCTGTAGAACGGCTGTTCCCAAAATCATCCCCAGGGTTATTGGAGATGATCACTGAAGCCGAATGGGCCGACCAGTCGCCAAGGGCAATGAAGGAAATAACGGATGACTCCTTGCGTAAAGAGAAAAAGAAAGAATTCAGGGAGAAAACCAATGACCTGAACACGCTATGGGAAATGGCAATGGTAAGTTCTTATTTTCCACTGGTAGAAAAAACAGCTTTATTCTGGCATGGTCACTTTGCTACACATATAGACAACCCCTACTACGACCAGAAGCTTTTGCATATTTTTCGCAAAAATGCATTGGGCAATTTCGGCAATATGCTCCGCGATGTATCCAAGAGTCCGGCAATGTTGCAATACCTGAACAACAAGCAGAACCGGAAGCAACACCCGAATGAAAATTTTGCCAGGGAGGTAATGGAATTATTTACTTTAGGACGGGGTCATTATACTGAAGATGATATAAAAGAAGCCGCAAGGGCGTTTACCGGTTGGAATTTTACAGACGAAGGTGATTTTGATTTTAAGGTGAAGCAACATGATGATGGTGAAAAGAAATTCCTGGGTAAGACAGGCAATTTTAATGGCGATGATATCCTGAATATTTTGCTGGAGCAAAAACAAACCTCCGTTTTTATAACTCAGAAACTCTACCGCTTTTTTGTAAGTGATGAAATTATCAATGACAAGCATGTAAATGAGCTGGCTAAACATTTCTACAAAACCAATTACGATATTGGTAGTTTCCTTAAAAAGATGTTCACAGCAGATTGGTTCTATCACGAAAAAACTATAGGCGCCAAGATAAAATCACCTATAGAATTGCTGGTTGGTTATCAGCGCCTTTTGTCCATGCAATTCAACAAAGACAATACAATACTTAACCTGCAGCGCATTCTGGGCCAGCATCTGTTTAATCCGCCTAATGTGGCCGGCTGGCCTGGTGGCAAAAACTGGATTGATAGTTCTTCACTTGTCATTCGTATGAGGTTGCCTGAGGCATTTTTCGGATCGAAAGAACTAAACCTTGCAGCAAAAGATAAAGACAAAGAAATGGCTGGCGGAATGTATATGAATGGTAGAAAGGATAACAAATCAGATAAGGCATTCCGGGTGGGTAAGGTAGATGTTAAATGGGATAACTACCTGGCATATTGGAAGAAATACAGCCGCCAGGATTTGCCAACCGCGCTATCCGGATTTTTATTACCTGTATCTCTGCAGGACGAAAAACTAAATGATGTTGTCTCATTTGCAGATATAAGCAGCAATGAAGCCTTTATTAAAAGTCTGACCATTTTACTGATGGAATTACCTGAATACCAATTAAGCTAAATTCTAAAAAAAGATAAGGATGATATCCCGCAGAAAATTTATACAGATTGGATCCCTGGCCAGCGCTTCGTTGATGGTTCCCCGGTTCCTTAAAGGATTTGAATACAGCCCGCCGTTAATAACCGGCAACAATAAGAAAGTGCTGATTGTCATCCAGCTATCTGGTGGCAATGATGGATTGAATACAATCATACCTTACAGGAATGATATTTATTACAAAAGCAGGCAGCAGATAGGAATAAAGCGGGAAGATGCCCTGTCCCTTAATGATGATACCGGACTGAACCCCAAAATGAAAGGAATAAAACAACTCTACGATGACGGGAAAGTGACCATAATCAATGGGGTTGGCTATCCGCAGCCCAACAGGTCGCATTTCCGCAGTATGGATATTTGGCAATCTGCCAGTACTGCTAAGGACATAGTTTCATCAGGTTGGATTGGTCGTTACATTGATAATGCAGCAGACGGTACAAATATTCATAATTCTCTGGCAATTGAAGTAGATGATTCACTGAGCCTTGCCCTGAAAGGTGAAGAAAAAAACGCCATTGCGGTAAGGGATATCAATCAGTTTCATAATGCTGCTGCCAATAGTTACTTCAAAAAGATAGGCAGCCACAAAGAAGAGCATGAAGCCCACCTGGCAGGCTATTTGTATAAAACACTTCGGGAAACAACCTCCGCAGCAGATTATATTTTTGATCAGAGTAAAATATACAATAGCACACAGACTTATCCCAACACCCATATAGGCAAGCGGATGAAGACCATTGGCTCGCTTATTATTTCCGATACCGAAACTCAGGTTTATTATGTGTCACATGGTAGTTTTGATACCCATGTGGATCAGAAAAACAGGCAGGATAAACTGTTTGAAAACCTGGATGAGTCCCTGACAGCCTTAATTGCTGACCTAAGGCAGAACAACCGTTTTCAAGATGTACTGATCATGACCTTCTCCGAATTCGGAAGGCGTGTAGCACAGAATGCCAGCAATGGCACCGACCATGGCACAGCCAGCAGCATGTTCTTTATAGGTGGCAGTCTCAAAAAGCCAGGGCTCTACAATAATCTACCCAGCCTCGAAGACCTTGATGAAGGCGACCTGAAATATGACATAGACTTCAAGCAGGTCTATTCCACTGTCCTTGATAATTGGTTGCAGGCAGATTCGAAATTGATACTGGACAGGAGGTATGATAACTTGGAGTTTATTTAAATAAAGCCCTGAGACGACTTAAACTATACCCTATGCCTTTATCAGTTTTATAGTAACAGACTGCCAGGTATCCGGATCAATAATAATGACTATATAAATACCGCTTGTAAAGTCACTCCTGTTGACTTGGGCGCAAATCGGGTTGGGTACAAAACCCACTTCAGTACTCTGATTCCGGCGAGAGTCCCGCGGAATGCTGAGACTGCCGGGGATGCTAAAATAACTTCAATAGAAGACTTTATATTACCCGTCTGATTCCATCTGCAAACGATAACCATACTGTAATTTCTTATCTCACTGCTATAGTTCATGCATTCAGTGTCACACTCTCATTTTGATATAAACCATTCTCATTTTGAGTTGGTTTTATTTAATAAACCATTGCGACATAATTGATGTAAGATCCGGCACGAAATTGGTATAATAATAACCAAACTGAAGAACTATGATCAACCAGCTCGAAATACCGATGTACCTGGAAGAAGCACTTCCGGAGATAGCCATTGAGTTAAAAACCGGAAAGACAAACAATGCTTATGAAGTCATGAAATCGCTTATTGACTTTATGTATAAAAATATCACGATGCACAATTTCAAGATTGTAAAGCGTTGTTTTAAACTTGTCGACAAATTATACAACAAAGGGGATAGGGTAGTAAAGAACGTAATTGAAAATGTTTTTGTATTCTCTTTTACCAGAATGTTTTTGAATTACCCTGACGAAAAGCAACAGTTACTTGCAATAATGCCAATAACG
>CAIUZK010000001.1 GCA_903903635.1 uncultured Bacteroidota bacterium | reverse complement strand
GCATAGTGCAGTTTTTTAATGTTAATAATTGGCGAAACATTCGTGTTATCGCATACTAAATTAAAATTTCGGCTCCTAAATCATTAGGATGACCGCACATACTGCACTATGCTTTACTTACATAATTACTTTTACAACGAAATAAAAATGGGATAGAACGAGTAGGATGGTGGGAGTTATTTCATCATCGTTCCTTACGATGCGTAAAATACAATTAAATATACTTATGTTTACTTGAATTGCTGACACAGTAGAAATTATTTTAAATAGTTTATTAACTTTGCCCTGAATTTTTTCATTTGCTCTCACAGACCAAACATATCATTGTAGCGTTTATCGATTTTTTCCACCGTCCTGTTGCCAAAATTATTCCTGTTCAGACTTTCAGGTATCTGGCATGTGGAGGATCGAATACCGTACTGAATATTTATATTGATTTCATTGCTTTTACTTATTTGTTCAGTAAACAACCGTTGCATATTTATGGGAGCATTAGTGTTGCTCCCGAGGTGGCCGCCTGGGTTGTAGCCTTTTGTATTAGTTTCCCCGCCGGATTTTTGCTCTCCCGGCATATCATCTTTCCGGAGTCGAATTTACATGGCCGTATCCAGTTATTCAGGTTTTTACTTACCAATATCCTCTTTACCGTGCTTAATTATGTAATGATAAAGTCATTCACATTGTTGTTTCCCTTTATTCATCAATCTGTCAGGTATGCCTTTATCTGTATCTTCCTGGCGGTTATGAATTTCATTTTGCAACGCGCTTTTACATTCAAAACAGTAGCCGGCGAGGCCGTCTCCGATGAGTTGGCTGAAAATGTTTGATTTGGAGAGTACACAATAGGGTGCAATTCAAATCTTCGCATAATAAAAAACACAATGATTAATATAGATAGCCTGAAAGGCTTAAATATCAATAGCCGTGGGTGAAACCCACGGACAAATAAATCATTGTGCCAACCCTGCAAGGGTTGAATAAAACCGCGAAGATTTGAAATGCACCTACACAATAACAGTTATATCCGGTTTTTCGGAATTTGCATTACCTTTGCGCCTAATTTTATCATTTGCTAAACAAGGCGAGACATATCATCGTAGGTATTATTGATTTCTTTCACCGGCCCTTTGCCAAAGTGATACCTACTCAGACATTCAGATACCTTGCCTGTGGCGGTTCCAACACCGTATTGAATATCGTCCTCGAAAGTATTGCCTTCACATACATTATGCACCAGCAGCGGTTTCATGTTGTTGGTAACTGGTATATCGCACCCGAGGTAGGTGCTTGGGTTATTGCATTCTGTATCAGCTTCCCTGCCGGATTCATTTTGTCCCGGCATATTGTGTTTCCTGAGTCCAACCTGCATGGTCGTATCCAGTTGTTCAGATATGCCCTGACTACTGTGAGTTTCATTTTGCTTACTTATTTGCTCATTAAGGCATTTACCTACACCCTGCCTATGATCAATCAAACGGTCAGGTATACCTTTATCTGCATTTTTACAGCGGTACTCAGTTACATTACCCAGCGTAAGTTCACTTTTAAGTCGGTCGAGGAAGAGGGGATACCTGAATAATTGGTTTTGTAATTACTTTCAGTCTGTTGCCAAAGTTGAATGCCAATTTTCATACTTTTTTATGAAACAGTTTATTGTAGTTTTATTAGCTGTCTGTTTCCCGTTCTGTTGTATTGCTCAAAACAATTCAAGGATTGTATTTTTACGAATGGATGCCCCGGTAGGTGAGCGCACTACTAAATTCAAGGAAGGAAGACTATATACTGATGGCATATATTTTAATGGCAATGAGATCGGAAAAATCAGGTCATGCTCTGTCTTCGTTTATGATGATAGCAATGCGACAGGGACCTATCTTCTTAAACCTGCCATAAACAAGGATGATGAGGCTAATCAGAAATTGGCCATTCATCCGCCTAAGCATTCTGTAACGATTATCAAATTTAAACTTAGCGCTAATACCCCGATTACTTCCGATGCAGAAGTGGTGGAGGTAGCCGACTTTTATAAATGTTACGCCAACAACAAATGGCTGCGGCAGGCGCTGGCAGAAGCAGGTTATTATTCAGTTACCGAATTGGTGGCTGGTTATACCATTAGTGGTAAAGAGGCTGTTGCTGTCCCTGTTAACGAAGACAATAAACCTAAAGTACCGGCCAATATTTTAAAGGATACTTTGTTTTATAACAGCCATGGCAACCTGGCCGACAAGCAAGACGCTTCTTACTATGAAATTGTACGCCCGGAACCTGGACATGGCTATGTTGCAAAAAAGTATTATGCATCAAGCCATCATTTAAAAATGGATGGCCACTATTCAGCCATTGATACAGAAAAAATGGGGGAAGGACTGTTTACTTTTTACAATGAAAATGGCAGGATAGATTGCAAAGGCAGCTACCATCTCAACAAGGGAAATGGCCAGTGGATATATTATTATGATACTACAAATTCCCCTGTATGGTACCAATGCAATTTCACTGACGGGCATTGGGATGGTGAATTATCCAGTTATTACCTTAGCGGCAGGTTGAAAAGAAAAGAATACCACCAGTTCAGGTTTAATTTAGCCAACCTCAGAAGCAGGAACAGCGGGGGCAGCTCAAATGGATCAGATGGAGATACCGTAATGAACGGGAAATGTTATGATGAGTATGGCAAAGAGATGAAATTCACTCCTTTTGCTGTAATGCCTGTTATTCCCTACGATTTGAATAAGTATCTTGCCAAATCAATTAAATATCCTAAATCTGCCAGAAAAAATAATATCGAGGGTCGGGTTATTGTAAGATTTGCAGTAGGTAAAGACGGTACAATATCGGATGTAGAGATTATGAAGCATGTTTCACCCGATTTGGATGATGCCGCCGCCAAAGTAATTGCGAAGATGCCGCAGTGGGAACCGGGAAAGCTTGACGATAAGCCGGTAGATGTATACTATACCATCCCTATACGGTTTAAATTAGAGTAATTGTTGAATTTGAAAATCATACTTATGGAAATCAGAAGATCAATATTGTTCCTTTTAGTTTTTGTTATGGGCTTTGGCCCTAATAACACAAATTTGTATGCCCAGGCCAAACCCTCGCCTTACACGTCCATGGCAGCCGAAATCCTGACATTGGTAAACGAGCACAGGGCAACTATAGGCAAGCAACCCCTTGTTTTTAATGATTTGATTACAGCATCTGCCGAAGGCCACAGCCGCAATATGGCGACTAAAAAAGTGCCCTTCAGCCATCAGGGTTTTGAAGGCCGTACAACCAAATTAGCCAAACAAATCAAGCCTTCCAATTCGTTTGCCGAGAACGTGGCTTATGGTGCAAATTCAGCACAAGAAGCCGTGGAAATGTGGCTCAACAGCCCGGGGCATAAAAAGAACATCGAAGGAGATTACAACCTCACAGGTATTGGCATAGTAAAAGGCAAGGGCGGGCAGCTTTATTTCACACAGATTTTTCTGCATAAGGGTTAAAGGCTTCCGCCATTAATACCCATATTTCTCCTTCCAGCAATTCTTCAGATATTCCCTGATCCGCGCTTCCGATGCATTGTTGGCAGGGTCATATAGTTTCGTCCCTTTTATGGCATCCGGCAGAAATTCCTGGTCCACAAAATTTCCGGGATGGTCATGGGCATACTGGTAGCCCTTGCCATAATCCATCTTTTTCATAAGGCCGGTAGGTGCATTCCTTATAGGCAGCGGCACAGGCAGGTCTCCGGTTTTCCCTACCAGTGCCTGCGCATTATTTATGGCCATATAGGCTGCATTGCTCTTGGGCGATGAGGCAAGGTAAGTAGCTGCCTGCGAGAGTATAATCCTGCATTCCGGATACCCGATCAGCTCCACCGCCTGAAAACAGCTTGTAGCCAGCAACAACGCATTTGGGTTGGCATTACCTATATCCTCACTGGCCAGTATCACCATTCTTCGTGCTATGAATTTCGGGTCTTCTCCTCCCTCTATCATTCTTGCCAGGTAGTACACTGCTGCATTGGGGTCGCTGCCCCTCAGCGATTTTATAAATGCCGAAATAATATCATAGTGCTGTTCCCCGGTTTTATCATACAGCGCCATTTTTTTCTGCACAATGTCCTGTACCAGATCATTGGTAATGGTCTTGTTGTCTGCCGGTAGTGAGGCTGCAATCAGCTCAAGCAGGTTAAGCAATCTGCGGGCATCGCCGCCACTCAGTTGCATCAGGGCTTCCCATTCCTTTACCACCAGTTGTTGTTCCGATAGCCATTTGTCTTTTGCTATTGCTTGGGTTACCAGTGCCATCAGGTGTTCTTCTGTCAGTGGTTTCAGCACATAAACCTGGCAGCGGCTCAGCAGTGCGCTGATTACCTCAAATGAAGGGTTCTCCGTTGTAGCGCCTATCAGCGTTATTATGCCTTTTTCCACCGCACCCAGCAGGCTGTCTTGCTGCGCCTTGTTGAACCGGTGTATTTCGTCAATGAATAGCAGCGCATGCCCGCTCTTACGGGCAAGTTCTATTACGGCACGCACATCCTTTACGCCACTGTCTATGGCGCTGAGTGTGAAAAAAGGCATATTCAGCGAATGGGCTATGATCTGGGCCAAAGTGGTTTTACCTACTCCCGGTGGCCCCCAGAAAATAATAGAATGCCCCTTGCCGCCGTGTATCATTTGCTCCAGCACCTTGCCTGGGGCTACCAGATGTTCCTGCCCTATAAAATCATCCAATGACCGGGGCCTGACCCGCTCTGCCAGCGGCATATTATTATCTGCCATAGATTTATCTTTTTTTTTACACCGAATTCCCTAAATTGCTTTATGATTCGTCAAGTCCTCATATTATTCTGCCTTATTATTACGATGCCGGCCATTGCCCAAAATAAGGAAATTACTACCCCTTCCAAAACTACGGAAAAGGAGGCCGAACCTCAAATAGATTATAAACAAATGGGCGCACCTATGCCAACATTAAAGCTCAGGGTGTTCCACGATACTGCAAAAACCAAGACGGGTACAGCTATTGCCACTACAGATGTTGTTAATAGTGAGCCTAAAAGAGGGCGTAAAAAGAAACATGAGGCCGGGCATAATACCACTGGTGGCCAGGTAAATATCGCAGATTACAAAAAATTTGTTACCAACGATGATTTTAAAAACGGTGCAAACCTGGTGGTAATGATGTTCAATCCTACTTGCTCTCATTGCGAAGATCAAACTCAGCTTTTCGAGAAAAACATATTCCTGTTTAAAAAGTCTAAGTTAATACTCATGGCTAACCCCATTATGTGGGACTACATACCCAATTTTGCCAAAAGCTTCCATATCGATGAATATCCCACCATCACATTGGGAACCGACAGTTCCGATTTTATTGGAAAGGTCTTCATTTACTCATCACTGCCCCAGATTAATATCTACGATCACAAGCATAAGCTGATCCGGACTTTTGCAGGAGAAGTACCAATAGATAGTCTTAGCGCATACATTGATTAGCTGTGTTAGTTTTATCTGAACTGAAACAATCTTAAAATACCCATAAAAACCAAAAACAATCCATGAAGGATTGTTCTTGACTTTTAATAAATAATTTTGATAGAGTTCCAGGTATGAAGGTCTTTTCAGGCATGTGCCAGAGGGAAGCTGGATTCGGCAACTGCGTTGGCTTTGTTTTTTACATATTCACGCACCTTTCTTATATAATCGAAATAGCCAAGCTGCAACCTGATACTGAACAAAGTAAGTATACTTGTACTGATACCCATCAATGTAAAGGCCAGGTTCGATTCCCTGTTCTGGGAATATAGCAACATGGAAATGATAAACATAAATGCACAGAAGGTCATGATCAGCATCGGGCCGCCAGAGTCTAACTGCCGCATGCGCGATGTAACGGTAACCTTGGTCTGGTTTCCTTCCTCATTGAATACAACACTGGTTATGGGCAGGGTCATGGTAGCATCAATCTGCTCTGCATGAGGAATGATGCTTAATTTCTTTTCTCTCTCCAGAATTTCAAAGTCCAGATTATGGATCCTTAAATGGTTACCAACAAGGCGGTTCTTCAGTTCTTCTTTCCGCATCGGGAAGTAGTAGGTATGGATTCTTGTAAAGAGCATAAAATAGGTTTTAGTGGTTAAGAATCATTTTTTAGTTATCAGCAGCGGGTATTAATTTTTGATTATAGGCAACTGCTTACTTATACCTATCCAAAAACCATGCCAAACAGAAAAATGGGTTTAATTGCGTTAAGAATTTAACATAAATGATGGTCGATACCTGATAATGTTTAGGCCTGAAAATCAGAATATGGGTAGGTAATGCTCCATTTGCATCAGAGAAGACTGGCCATCTTAGTATTTACTTACCCCCTGTTTACCCTGATACAGGAAACCAATGGTTATTATTATCTTTGTAGAAACCGTTGTTATGAAGGCAGCAATTAGTTTTAATGAAATAGTTGAAAGTATTTATAGTCTCCCACTCGAATCTAAAGAGGAGCTGGCTAGCCTGCTTGGGAATAATATTGCAGATACTCGCAGAGATGAAATATTGGCAAATTACCAGCAAGCCAAATCTGACCAGAAAGCTGGGAAACTTAAGTTTTCTAATTCTGTAAAGGACCTTAAAAAGATGCTCTGATGGAGGTGTCATTTAGCAGATCTTTTAAGAAGGCATTTCATAAAAGAGTTAAGGGGTTTTCATCAGAAATTGCTTTCTGGCAATCAGTTGAGCAATTTGTTCAGGATCCATTTTTCCCACAATTAAAGACCCACAAATTATCTGGAAAATTAAAAGGTCTCCATAGTTATTCAATTGAGTATGATTTGAGGGTGGTATTCTATTTTACAAAAGATAAGCCAACTAGAGCTATATTCGTAGATATTGGCACCCATGATGAGGTTTATTGATTCCCTTACTTATTCCCTATAATATGAAAATACTGCTCCACCATATCCCTGTAGTATGGTTTTAGTTGTGGCGGCACTGTCTTATATAACTCCAACAGGTTCTTTTGGTCAGTAATATATTTTTGCAATGCTGGCGGAACCGGTCGGCTCGTTTCCTGGGCGCTTTTCGAAGATCGTTTGTCGTCCTGCTCCTGCTCCCTAAGTGATTTCTGCACCTCAAGCATACGGGTTTCTATTTCCTTCTGGCGCATCAGCATTTCACTGGTTATCCTGCGGTTCACAAGATCAGTTTCATTCTTGTCCATTTTCTGCTCTATCTCACGCAGTTCCTTGCTGTTGCCAAGGCCCTTACTGTTGAGCAAACTGCTGAGTTCCTGTATTCTGCGGCGAATGGAAGCCTGCTGTTCAGCCAGCCTGGCCAGTTGCTCCGAATTGCCATATTCTCCGCCATCCTGGTTGCCCTGCCCGTTTTGCCCTCCTGGTTTTCCACCGGGCTTATTGCCTGGCTTGTCACCGGGTTTATCCCCGGGCTTATCCCCTGGTTTGTCTCCTGGTTTTTGTCCTGGTTTTTGTGCTTTTTTCAATCCTTCACCCATTTGCTGCTGCTCGGTTATAATATCCGACAACTGACTTCCAGGGCCTTTCTTTGGGTTTTTACCACCTGGCTTCATACATGCACCTTCGCCACCTGGTTTTTTAGCCTCACCCTGCATCTGCATCAGGTTAGCCAGTATTTCATTCAGCATCAGGGCCAGGTTGTTGGTATGCGTCATTACATATTGCTCATCTGTAAGCGCCATTTCCTTATTCCTTTTCTCCAGCGCATCCACAGCCTTCTTCATATTATACTCCAGGTCCGATGTTTCCTTATTGATTGTGGGTGCGATCTTCACAATGCGTTTGCTCAATGCAAACATACTATCGCGTATCATCTGAGAGTTTTTATGCAGCCTGTTTTGCTCTTCCTGGTTCGTGATATACATTTGGCTGGATGCTGAAGTTTTACGCACACTTTCCATCAGGTCTTCCTGGTCAAACGACAGCCGGATCAGGTTACTGAGTATCTGCCTGGTAGCCTTTATGTCAATTTCAATTTGCTCAGGGCCGCCGCCTTCCTGCGCCTTGCTGCGTGTCGATTTGGCCATTTTCTCCATTTTGGCCGCCGCCTTGCTTTGCGATTTGCTTGCTTTATTATCCTGCTTCTGATCCAGTTCTTCCTCACTTTCCTGCATATCCTGATCTGCATCCTTACCGTCTTTCTCTTCCTCTTCCAGTCTGTCGTTCTGCTTGGTTTCTTTAGCTAGTTTCTGGGTTTCCTTCAGGTCCTCCTTCATGATCTTGTCCAGTTTATCCTTAATGTCTTTCTGCTCCTTGCTCAGCTCCGATTCTTTCTTTGGCGGTCCATCCGCCTGTTTTTTCCCGGCTTTATCTTCTTTCTTCCCGCCATCATCCTTCTTTGCATTACCATCCTTGTTGTCTTTCCCTTTATTATCCTTATTATCGTTATCAGTCTGTTTGCCTTTTTCCGCATCTTCTTTTTTCTGATTATCCTTATTTCCTTGATTGGCCATATCGGCTTTCTCAGTTTCTTTCTGCAGTTCTCTTTCCTTTTGGGCAAGGTCGTCCAGCTTATTGGCCATGTCTTCCATCCGCATCTGCATTTCGAGCTTTTTCATCTCTTCCTGCATGCGTTCCATATCCATTTTAAACAGTTTATTATCCTGCTCCATCTGCCTCATTGCCTCTATTGCCTGATCTTTATTCAGTTTCTTCATCAGCTCCTGAAGCTTCTTCATTTGCTCATTCAGTTCTTTGTTCAGCAGATTGTCCAGTTGTTTTTCAACTTCCTGTTGTTTTTCCTTCAGGTTTTCGCTGTATTTCTTTTGCTCGCTTTGTTGCACCTGTTCTTCAAACCGCTGTTTGATGTTCTCTACATTTGTCTTCAGGTCCATTTGTTTCTTCAGCATTTCCTGCAGGCTCTGTTGCTGGTCCCAGTCCACATTTTCACTTTGCAGCATTTTACTCTGCATATCCTTATACTCCGTTTGCAACTGCTGCGATTTCTGCGATCCATTGCTTATGCCCGAGTTGATCTGCTTCGAATTTTCATTAATGGCAGAATCTATTTGTTTTTCATCATACATGAGGTAAGTCATTACCTCGCTGCGCGACGATTTACTGCCATGCACCCCGTCATTATCCCATGCCTCTATATAGTAAGATAACTTCTGACCCGGTTGCAGATTCAATGTCTGAATATCAAAATATTGCTCAAAAGAGGTTAGTGCCCCCTGGGTTATTTTTACGGGTACGCTTTTAGTCAGCACTGCCTTATTCTTATCAGTTACTTCATAGTTGAACGAAACCCGGGTAATGCCATAATCATCTCCTGCTGTACCGGTAATAACCACCTGTTTTCCTGATACCGTGTCCTTAAACTGCTGCAACTGTATTACCGGGAATTGGTCGGGTATTACCTGCACCTGGTATTTAAAACTGTCTGATATCCCACCTGCTTTATTATCCAGCGTTATGGTATAACCGGTATCGCTCATGAAACGGTACTGGAAACCGAAAGAAGAGGATCCTCCATGCATGGCTAATGCATTGCCATTGCCAAAGCGGATAGTGGCATCATCGGTGTGGTCAGTTACAAAAGTCCAGCTCACATTGGTGCCCACAGGCAAGGTCATGTCGCTGAGGCTGGTGCGCACTTCTTCTTTTTTACCTGTATACCCCGGATAACTTATTGCTACCTTGAAAGCTTTGAGTACAGGCCGCTGCACAACTTTCAAAGTATTGGATGTCGAATAAAATCCGGCTGCATAAAACCGGAAATTGATCGCCTCGGTTACATTTTTAAAGGTGTACTGAAAGCTGTGATTGTCGAGTGGCTGCATGGGTACACGGTCGCTCCCGGTTTCTACAAATGCCTCAGCGGGTAGTGCGCTTCCCTTTGTTTCAATCGTCACTACAAAATCAGAATTCCGGATCGCAATCAGATTTGGATTCTTGATGATGAATTGGAAAGGAGATGGTTTTTCAAAAGCCTTGGTGGGTTGCAATAAACGCGATGATCCTTCACGAAATACATTCGGGGCAGCCACTAGTATAAATACACCTGCCAGTAAAAGTGGTAAAAGGAAAGGCAGGTATTTTTTATTTTTCGACAGATCGATAGCCTTGGTAATCGGCACAACCGATATCTGACTGATCTTCTGGTTAATGCTGGCTTCAGCCAGTTCACGGCTTGCGCTGTTGTCAGGGTGTCTTTTTAGCTGCAGTATGTTCAGCAGCCTGTCGCTAACCTCCGGAAAATGTTGGCCTATTATTGTTGCTGCCTGCTCATGAGAGATTACTTTACCTAATCGTCCCATTTTCGACAATGGCATGATCACCCATATTATCAGCGCACTAAGCCCCAGGCCCACAAAAACCGACATGATGGTAATTCGGGTCCATACAGGCAGATAAAGGTAGTATTCACTTATGCTGACCGTAAGGAAATAAAATAACAGGCAACTCAAAAACACAAGCCCTCCGCGCAACACTTTGTTGGCATAATACTTCCTGATAAAAGCGTCTAGGCGGGCTATTAGCCAATCGTAGTTATTCATAATGCTGAGGTATGCAATTTAACTGATTTTTTCGATGCAAAAAGGTTAAAATGTGATAAAATTCCTATCATTTGAATTATTTGATAAATGGTTTAATTGTTTTATTTTTATAAAATATTTTTGAAGAAATGTAAATCACCAATTGTATGGATAATACTCAAGATGTTAGTAAAATAGAGACGGAAAATGCTGCCAATAAAACTGATAAGCTAAATAAGACTGAACGGTTAACTTCACGTCAGACTATCTTACTCACAATTCTTGCAGTGATTGGGTTTACCGTGGGTACACTGGCAGTATTAGGACCAGACAGACTTTTTCATGAGATTGAATATGAACCGGCTGAGATTCTTGATTCTATGTTTAAGTCCGAAATCAACGAAAAGTTTGTTCATCTTCAACCGATTGATAAATTTGATAGCTCTCGAATGGTGGATGAAAATTGTATTAGAGACGAAATAGTATATCGTGATAGTTTGTTATCCCGGTTAGATGATTCTTCTTTGACACGCATGTTGGTGCAAGACCAGTTATTTCTAAATAAAGATTCTTTCAGTAATGAAATTCTCATAAAATATTCCCATAGCAAAAAAATATTCAGGAAGGAACCCGGCCCTTTATTTAAATGGGACTATTACATACGATATTCTTATAAGCATTGTGTGCCTATTGGTCCTTATCATTTACAGAGATGGGTAAGTCCAAACGTTCAGTTATTTAAGAAGAATAATGAATTCTTTTCAGAATATCCTGGATTTATACTTTGGTCGTTATTGGTGATTTTGCAATTTGCTTTTTTTCCTGCATTTATTGCCTGCACAATAATGCTGATAAATAATTTTATGAAGCAAAACAAAAACGCATTTGCCAAAAAAGAAAAAATAAAACTTCGCACCACAAAGTATATCATCGGAGCTACCGTTGCCACAATTTTATTTGTTACATTGTCTTATTTTGTCTTCTTCTGTCCCAATCTTGTAACCAGCGGCTTGTTTTACAACAGGATGAATGGCATTCTGGGCACGATTTCCCTCTTGGGTGGTATCACAGGTGTCTTATGTTTTACAGGCTTTTTATTGATTTCCGGTGCCCCTATCATTGATAAAGACGGTAACAAAAATTATGTCTCGGCTCAGGAAGTAGGTGTATACAATAATATGAATACCCTTTTTAATAATCTTTTATTGATATCCTCAGTGGTTTTGTGCATTATGGTTCTTACCACCGGAGCTTTTTATTCTGCTATCAATAAATTGGAGTTCATACAGAAAATCATCGATGATTTTGATAATTCACCCTTTGCTTATCATTTCGTACTATTATTCGCTTCGCTGCTTTCTGTTCTCTTGCTGATATTCTTTGTTCCTGCCAAATTGCGGTTAGTGGCCATGGAAAAGGGTATTATGGAGGTTTCACCTTACGAAGACCGGATTGAAAAACCAACAGATTTGTTTGATATTTTAAGGGGTTTACTGGTTGTGGGCTTACCGGTTATTACGGGTATTATCCATTATTTTTTCGACCTGTTTATAAATCACTAAAGAAGCGATTCTTTATACCTGCTGATTTGTTCATTTAATGATGCCGAACCATCACTTTATCGTTCCTAGGTTTAGGATGAAGTATCACATGAAATAAAATCGTTGATTACCCCGTTTGATCTAATGTTTGACTTCTGGGGGTTTACCCTGAAAGAATACCATTTAAACGGCATTTTATTTTCCTGAACCGATATTATATTTGACAAGATTTAATCATTAATCCGATTTTATGAAAAAACTGCTCATATTTGTTCTGCTGGCAATTATTCCATCTATTGGCTGGACTTCAGTTGTAAAAAAAGACCTGTCGGAGGCCATAAAAGATAATTCGGTGAAGTTG
Source organism: uncultured Bacteroidota bacterium (assembly GCA_903903635.1). Taxonomy (GTDB): domain Bacteria; phylum Bacteroidota; class Bacteroidia; order Chitinophagales; family Chitinophagaceae; genus Nemorincola. The sequence goes on along the minus strand of CAIUZK010000001.1, from coordinate 3,098 downwards.
GATGCAATAAATTTCGAAGGGGGGTATTCCGGCAAAACTACCAAACTGGTTATCTCCAATACCACAAAATCCGTATTGCAGATCAAAGTAAATATGGGAGTGATCCTTAGCCCCGACGATACCACTTGTCAGCCATTGGTATTGGCCGGAGAGGAGATTCTTGTTGTGATGCCATCAAAAGTTGGCGAGGTGAATGTGGAGACCTTCTGTGGAAATGCCCCTTACCATTGTCCTTCCAAAAATCTGCATTATTCGTTTTCTCATGTTGGCAGCGATACTTTGGTGAAAATACTAAGGTTCATAAAGACCAATATGTTATATGGTAATCTTGGTCAGAGTGCCGTATGGGTTATTACCAATAATTCCCCGCTCAGTGATATTTACGATTATGAAAAGGAAGTAATTGCCAGACAACTTGTAGAATTAATCAGCAAGACAACTGGCCGCCCGCTGCCTGAGTATTATACCCTGCATAATATGGAACAAATTCCGGGTGCTCCCGCTTATGTGCCCAAAGTGCTGAAAATAATAGCCAATTTTGAAGTAAGACTCGAAACTCCCAAAATAATGACTTTGGGTATTTACAACGATAAGGGCGAAATGATCAAAAAAGTATTCGAAAACCAGGAATTTGCAGCCCTCGGTCATCGTTTCGGTGTCGAATTCGAGTCTGCTGATGTACCTGCGGGCAAATACTTTATCAGGCTAAAGGAAGGTGAAACCATTTTGCAGGAAAAGATGGTTAAGGTTGAATAATTTCCATTGATTCTATACCTGAATTTTGTTCCTGCCTGTAGCAAACCCACTTGCTAAGGCATTGTTAAGAAATAAATAGTACAATTATGACTTGATTATTTTTCTTTTATTAACTGCCATAGCTTTAGCGAAGGCATGTTTATTAAGTTGCCAGAGCCGCGAATAGCAAGCCTATTTAAAGATTTGGCAATGCAGAGAAAATGGAAAAGAACAGGTTAGAATGTACTAGTTATTTTTTAACAATGCCTAAGCGTTTCATTGCTGTTTTTTGTAAAATCATAATGATATATTCAAATTTTAGTATCACTTTTGCATAAAATTTTATTTATGCAAAAGATCCTATACTCAATCTTTGTACTGCTTTTAAGCAGTTTTATGGTTTCGGCACAGGGGCCGCACATCGAAAAAAGCGAAGCTTTTGATGAACCCGGCGATGGCTGGAATAAAGTGATGATGATGAAAAACGGTAATACTTTTTTCTTTCATTTCTCCAAAAAGGACGGCATCGAAATCAACGTTTTTGACAAAAACAGAAAAGTATCATCTACTAAGGAAATAACCAGCGACTTATGGGAAACCAGGAAAATGAAGTATACCCTTATTGCCGGTTTATATGAGATCAATAACGAGGCCGTATTGTTCATGGTGCAGACCGAGGGCCGTTTGCCTACATTATACCGCTTACGTTTCAATGGCGCTACCGGCGATCTGGTGAAGGAAGAAGCAGTAGGAACCCTGCCCAAAGTCAAGGTATTAAATTTCGGCGACGAGGTAAATACTGTTTATATCGAAAAGGATAAAGAGTCGGACTGTTACGCGGCTATATTCTTTAATAACCAGGTGGGCGATAAAGACGAGCGCATTAAGGTGATTCATTTTGATGGTAGCCATAATATATTAAGCAATGCATTTTACGATTGCCCTAATGATGATTTCCGTTTCCTCAAATTTATTGGCGCTGTTGTCGATGGCAATAAAAGAGTGTTTTTAAGTACATATGGCGCCCGTACACTTAGGGGTAAGGAAGGCAATGTATTTATCTCCAGCCTTAAAGCCGGTGCAACTGCATTTGTAACCAAGCCATTGAAATTTACCGATGATTTTAAAGATACCAAATCCTTAATGGAGTACAACCACAACAGTAATACCATTCAACTCATGGCGTTATCATTTACCAAAGGCAGGGTAAGCTATTTTGGTAGTGGCGTGGAAGGCAACTACATGTCTATAATGAGCTACATTGACCCTGAAACACTGGACCTCAAGAGTGTAAAACCGGTTACCGGAAATAAAGCCAATGCCTATGTGCATGAAGTGATCAATTCAAAACATGATTACCGGGGCTTGCCCCAGGAGATGGTGCTGAATAAGGATGGCAGCACCACTGTGATTTCCGAAGAGCAGACCCAGGCTATCACTGTCGACCAGAATGGAAATGTTATTGCGGCGCAAACCTACCTTGGCGCCATTGGCATTACCGAATTGAATGCTGATGGTTCAGAGAAAAGTGGTTTTGCCATACTGAAAATGCAGGTTGCCGCCGGGCTGTTTAATCCGCTATATATATCTTCAAGAAGGAAAGGCCGTTGGGCTTATATGCAGGGAGGCGCGGCCGATTATAATTCTTACATGTCCTGCGACTATGTAAGCACCGATAAAGGCAGATACATCATCTTCAACGACAATCCTAAGAACTTCGATAAAGATGAAGATACAAAATCAAGGAAGGCGGTGATGAATATAAACAAACTGAGTACCATTTGTTACTCTTTAAATGGAAGTATAGTTAATAAGTTCTATCTCTTTGGCAACCCCGAAGATAAAGACCAGAGCAATTCCTGCCACATTGAAGCTTCTGATATCGATCAGGCAACCGGTACATATGCTACCATTATGATTGAGCGTGATGGACGCGACCGCCAGGCTAAAATGGTTTGGGTAAAATTTGAATAAACCTTATGAAGAAGATAAAACTCATACTACTATCTGTAGCCGGCCTTGTAATTGCCGGTAGCGCATTTGCACAGACCGATGCTGCAAGCCTTGATCATGCCCGTGGGGCGCTCGACCTTACGCATAATTGCGATGAGGCGCTTCATGCCATCAGTCTGGTATCCATCGATGGCAGATCTACTCCCGAATACCTGCTGTGTATGGCACGTGCCCAGGATTGCAAAACCAATATCGAGCAGGCTATTTATTATTATACTTCAAGCGGCATAGTTTAGTGCATTTTGTGTATCAAAGAACTGGAACTTTAGGCTAAGCAGACTTTTAATATCGTCTTTATATTTTTGATTTATCGTTGTCTGAAAGAAGGTGGTTATGGCTTGATGGAATTT